>DCDB01000053.1 GCA_002316215.1 Lachnospiraceae bacterium UBA1066
TAGTAACGGTAGGTACCAAGACGTCCGCCGAAAATCACGCTTTTTTCCGTATCTGCCAGAGCTTTGTATTCTTGATAAAGCGCATTGTTCTTTTCATTGTTAATCGGGTAATAGGGCTCCGCCCCGGGCTTCCATTCGCTCGGATATTCTTTGGAAATAATGGTGTTTTTCTGCTTACCGAAAGCAAAATGCTTGTGCTCGATGATTCTCGTATAAGGAATCGCTGCCTCCGTATAGTTTACGACAGCGCAGCCCTGATAATTATCGGTATCCGGACGTTCATCTTCAAAGCGTACGCTCCGGTATTCCAGATTTCCGAAACGGAAATCATAAAATTCATCGATCATGCCGGTATAAACCGTCTTTGCGGCGATCCGGCCGTTCGTCCGCACAAAATCCCGGTATTCGGTGTCAAGCAGCACTTCTGTTCCTTCCAGAAGCTTCTGCACAAGCACATTGTAGCCTTCCACGGGAATTCCCTGGTAAGGATCGCTGAAATAATTATTATCGTAAATGAAGCGCAGCGGCAGCCTTTTGATGATGAAGGCGGGAAGTTCGCGGCAGGGACGTCCCCACTGTTTCTCGGTATAGCCTTTGATCAGCTTTTCATAGACATCCGTCCCGACCAGTTTAAGCGCCTGCTCTTCCAGATTCTTCGGCTCTCCGATATGAAGATCCTCAATCTGTTCCGCAATAATTTTCTGTGCTTCAGCGGGTGTACGGATGCCCCACATTTTCGAAAAAGTATTCATATTAAAGGGAAGATTGTAAAGCTCATCCTTATAGACGGCAACCGGGCTGTTGATGAAATTATTGAAATGCACGAAAGAATTTACATAATTCCAGACATTTTCATTCGAAGTGTGGAAAATATGGGCTCCGTATCTGTGGATAAGGATCCCGTCCTCTTCTGCGCAATAAATATTGCCTGCAATATGCTGACGTCTGTCCAGCACAAGGCACTTTTTACCCCTCTTCAGTGCCTCGTGTGCAAAAACCGCTCCGTAAAGACCGGCACCCGCAATTAAATAATCGTAGTTCATATTCTATCCTTCCGAACAGCGCGTCACAGGTGTCAAAAGGTACTTTTGACACCCGTATCATTGTATGGAACCGTCCTCAATAGCCGCATAAGGCACCGGTTCACATACTGTCGTCAGTTTCTTCAAGATCTTCTTCAATCAGCGGCTCAGCCGGAGTAAAGCGCCTGCTTTCAATCGGCGTCGGCTGCGTCGGGATTCGTGACCAGGCTTCTTCACAGAAAATTTCCTGCGAATTAATCAGCTTCTTTCCGCGTTTATCAACTTTTACATAAGTTCCGTCTTTCTGAAGGACATGCGCCTTTACATTATCCTCGAACTCCGTCGTTAGGATATGCTGTACTTCTTTCTTCAGATCTTCCTGCTCCACGGGAAAAACAATCTCGACACGTTTGTCAAGGTTTCTGGGCATCCAGTCGGCGGAGCCCATAAAAACTTCATCATGCTCGTCATTGCAGAACCAGAAGATTCTGGAATGTTCCAGGAAATTGCCGACAATCGAACGCACATGGATATTTTCCGAAATCCCCGGAATCCCGACCTTCAGCGAACAGATGCCGCGAATCAGGAGTTCTATGGGAACACCGGCATGGGAAGCCTCATAAAGAGCCGAAATAATATCCGGATCGCAGAGGGAATTCATTTTCGCCTTGATAAAGGCTTTTCTTCCGGCAAGAGCATTGTCCCTCTCCCGCCCGATCAGCTTCAGGAAATCATTCTTCATCCAGATGGGGGCCACGCTCAATTTATACCAGCGTTCAGGCTCAGAATATCCCGAAAGCATATTGAATACCGCCGTCGCATCTTCCCCGATTCTTGCGTCGCAGGTAAAGAGACCGAGATCGGTATAGAGCTTGGCCGTAGAATCATTATAATTTCCCGTTCCAAGATGGACATAGCGGCGTATGCCTTCCTCTTCACGGCGGATGACCATCGTTATCTTGCTGTGCGTCTTGAGCCCAAGAAGGCCGTAAATGACATGGCATCCGGCTTTTTCAAGCATCTTTGCCCAGACAATATTGTTTTCCTCGTCAAATCTGGCCTTAAGCTCCACAAGAACCGAGACCTGTTTTCCGTTGTCGGCAGCCTTGGCAAGTGCCGCTACAATGGGAGAATCTCCGCTCACGCGGTAAAGGGTCTGCTTGATCGCCAGTACCTCGGGATCGGCAGCTGCCTGCTGAATAAAGTGGACAACCGGATCAAAACTCATATAGGGATGGTGCATCAGGACATCCTGTTTCCGGATAACGCTGAAGATATCCGGAGCATCGATAAATTCACGTACCGGAGCCGGCGTATATCTCTGAATCTTATACTGGTCAAATCCAGGCATGCCGTACATCTTCATTAAAAAGGTCAGATCCAGCGGCCCGCTGATATAAAAAATATCTTCATCCGAAACTGCAAACTCCTTCTTAAGGATTTTAAGCAGCCGCTTATCAATACCGTCGGCGACCTCCAGACGGATAACCTCGCCCCACTGGCGTTTCTTCAGCTGTTTCTGGATTTCTTTAAGAAGATCCTCAGCTTCATCCTCATCAACGGTCAGCTCAGCATTCCTCATGATCCGGTAAGGGAAAGCGCACAGGACACGATAGTGCTGGAAAAGCACACCGATATATTTCCGGATAACCTCTTCGAGCAGGATCAGTACCTTATGGCCGTCTTCCGCATCCGGAAGTGTGACTATTCTCGGGAGAACCGATGGAACCTGCACCGTTGCGAATTCAAATTCTTCTTTCTTTTTCTTTTCATCCTTCGGTGCAATCAGAGCGCCGATATTGAGGGACTTATTCCGGACAAGCGGAAACGGCCGCGACGAATCCATTGCCATCGGGGTCAGGATCGGATAAATATTAGCCTCATAATATTTGTCCAGATATTTATTCTGCTTTTCGTTCAAAAGGGTATAATCACCGATAATCTCAATTCCTGCCTTAGAAAGCGCCGGAAGAATGGAACGGTTAAAGGTGTTGTACTGCTCTTTTACAAAAGCATGCGTGCTTTCGGAAAGTGCACGGAGCTGCATCTCCGGCGTCAGCCCGGCGATATCCGGCTTCGTGTAGCCTGCATTATACTGATCCTTTAGGGAAGCCACACGGACCATATTGAATTCATCCAGGTTGGACGCCGTGATGGACAGGAACTTCAGCCGTTCAAAAAGAGGTACGACTGTCTTGTCCCGCGCTTCGCTTAAAACCCTCTCATCAAATGAAATCCACGACATTTCCCGGTTGCGGTAATAAAGCGGATTTCTGTAATCCGGCACCGCCTGTTTCTCAGAAACCTTCTCTGATGATTTTTCTGTACTTTTGCCAACCATTTTCTACTGCCTCCGCTCTCAGCCGATAAGCTGGATTTTTCAGATTTTCTTTCTGATTTTAAGAATCGGCTTGAGATCGAAAATCTCTTCGAAAAATTCAACATTTTCATTAAAGATTCCCTTTTCAAGCGTGTAGTCATCTCTTGTTTCAATTTCGATCAGCAGATTATCATCCTTCTTAATGGTCCGCATCTGCGTAATCTTCTGCATATAGCTCTGGTCCAGACTGTTGGAAACACGCAGGATGGCCGTCAGTTCGGCGACCCGCATGTAATCATACTCATTGAGGTTCGATGTGCTGCCCATTTCACTGTAATATGCGAACGGGGTCGTATTGTATTTTACGACATTGGCAATAATCGAACGCTCGCTGTCGGACAGGCCGATGATTTCAGTCGACATAATAATATTATAGGAACATTCGGCAACATTGACCAGACTGATGTATTTTCCGCAGTCATGCAGATAGCAGGCGACCTGAAGAAGTAGCTTGTCGCGTCCCCCGAGCATGCTGTTCTTCTTCACAACATCGAAAATATCATCCGCGATCCAGACGAGTTTTTCGGTATGCTGTTTGTTTCCGGCATAGCGTTTGGCGATATTCTTGGCTGCCATCAGGATGTCCTGCTCAAAATCATGCTGCGAACGGATAATTTTCTTCTTCTCTCCATAATCATAAGCAAGTCCGTCCGTGAGCTGAATTCCCGGAAGCCAGATAGTCTGCGCGCCCAGTTCCTCAATGAGTTTCCGGTAGAGCACCGCTACAGGAATAATCACCGAAGCGATTTCCATGCTGACGCCGAGTTCCTCAGCCGCCTGGCGCGGAGACATGGCCACGATCCGCTCATACCATTTCATGAACTCGTCTCTGCTTTCCACTTTATTCATGTCGGATTTATTCTGGAAAATGAGGTTTGTGAAGTAGTCGCCGACCAGAATGATATTGTCGATACTGCGATCCTTTAGGTACATTCTCTTAAAATTGACGATATCCTTACGGATCATCTGATCGATCAGTTCGTCATAATGCGTCGTTTCATTTTCAAATGAAGCCAGGCGCTCGCGCACGCGGAGAGAACCCAGAAGCAGGTTCTGGGTCGTCACAAGCGTGTCTTTGTCGAACAGCGAAATCTGGACGCTGCCGCCGCCGACGTCCAGAATAGCCGTGCCTTTTTCTATGATTTTCCGGAATTCGAGGCCTCGCGATGCGATGGATTTATAGCCCAGGAAACGCTGCTCTGAATTTGAAAGGACTTCAATCTGGATACCGGTCGCCTTCAGGATATGTTCCTGGACAAGAAGACAGTTCCTGGCCTCGCGAAAAGCGGATTTTGCACAGGCCCGGTATTCACTGACTTTATATTCTTTCATGAGCCTTGCATAATCCGTAAGAATGCGCGTCAGCTCGTTCAGGCTGTCCATGGAAATCTTTTTCAGGGTATAGGTATCGCGCCCGAGTTCCAGCCTTTCGCGAAGGCGGTTCAGGGATTTCAGTCCGTTCTTCTTTGAAAGTTCAAAGATTTCCATTGACACATTATAAGAACCTACATCGATTGCAGCAAAAGTTGTTACAGCCATTTAATGAGCCTCCGTCTGCCCTAAAAGATAATCCAGGAACTGCTGTGCCGTGCGTCCGGAAAGTCCGCCGTGCGCAAGTTCCCATTTATTAGCTTCCAGCATCAGTACATCGTGATCCATATGCACGCCATACCGGTCCGCCAGTGTCTGAACGATATTTTCAAATTCGCGCTTATTCGGAGAACTGAAGAAAATCGTTATGCCGAATCTTGCGACCAGAGATAATTTTTCTTCCACTGTATCCGAAGCATGCATATCTTCCGTCCGTCTGCCTTCTTTGTCACTGTAGTTTTCTTTTATCAGATGACGTCTGTTGGAGGTTGCGTAAATCAGCACATTTTTCGGCTTCTTTTCGAGGCCGCCTTCAATCACGGCTTTCAGGTATTTATACTCTGTTTCATTTTCCTCAAAGGAAAGGTCGTCCATATATAAAATGAATTTATAATTGCGGTTTTTCACCCGGGCAATCACGTCATTAAGATCCTGAAACTGGTGTTTATAAACCTCAATAATACGGAGTCCCTGCTCATAATAGCGATTGAGGATACCCTTGATGCTGGAGGATTTTCCCGTTCCGGCATCTCCGAACAGCAGGCAGTTGTTTGCCTGGCGCCCGCAGACGAACGCCTCTGTATTATCAATCAGTTTCTTTTTCGCTGCTTCATAGCCCACAAGATCCTCAAGGGAAACGTGCAGAATATTCGTAATCGGAACGATCTCCGCTTCGCCGCTTGAATTGTGGGAAATGCGGAAAGCTTTGTTCAGCCCAAACTTTCCGACCCCGAAATCGTGATAAAAGTCTTCAAGATCCTTTTTGAAGCTTTCGACTCCGGGGGCTTCTGCCAGAACCAGCGCCAGATTGTCAATCCGGTCACGGATGCGCTTATTGAAAAGCTTGCCGCAGTCCTCCGTTCCGACATAATTCGAAATGACTCCGCTTTGGGCAGAATCAAGAGATGTCCCGATTTTCTGCAGATCATAGTCAAACAGCTTCTTGAAGATTCTCAGATCGTGAACGTCAACATCATTAATGCTGCCCGTTACAGTTCCGCGTATTTCACAGGAAGTGCTGTATGCATTTTCATGATTAACCAGAAGATACGTCAGATAATCGTGCCAGAGATTCCCTGTAAATCCAAAGGCGGCAGCCATTTCAACAAGGCGGCCCGCACACCCGAAAAACAAGCCGCGCGCCTCATCCTCGGAAAGCTTTCCTTCCTCGAGATTGTTCATCAGACGTGTCATATCCTGCAGGGTTTCCCCCCGTTCAAAATTCCGAAACAAAATACCATCATCTATCCGTATCATACCTTCGCCCCTCTGCTTCCGTCTTCCGGCTCAGCTGTACTGCTTTTCTGTGTCCTGGATCTGTTTATCTGTCCAATCTGCCGAACACGGTCCTGAAGAATTTTTTCCTGTACGATGCGGCTTTCTTTCAGGATTGTCCGGTAGAGCGCTTCCACAGCTTCCGCTTCTTCCGGATTTTTCTCTTTGCTGCGCAATTTTTCTATCTTTTCTTCTTCCCTTGCCGCATCCAGAACGGGAAGTCCTTTTCCGGCTTTATATATGCCGATTTCCCGGGAAACCTCCATCCTTTTTCGGAAAAGTTCCTGTATCTCATCGTCCAGCCGGTCTATTTCTTTCCTCATTTCAAAGAGATCCTGCATAACAGCCATCCTCACACTTCGCATTAACGCGTCTTTTTTCTTTTGTCCGGATAGTTTCTGCATCCGACGCCTGCATTTATCTATTATAATGTCTTTGCCTGAACTTGTAAAATGAATTTCATCTTGATTTGGCATGATAATTAGTTTATTATGTTACACGGTAAAATTCATGTAAAACCAAGGAGGTATAATGGCGCCAAGACATCTTATGAGTCCTCTCGACTTCTCTGTCGAAGAACTCCACAAACTTTTGGATCTTGCTAATGATATTGAAAAAGATCCGGAAAAATATGCTCACGTATGTGAAGGTAAACGAATTGCCACCCTGTTCTACGAGCCCAGCACACGGACGAGACTTTCGTTCGAAGCCGCTATGATGAACTTAGGTGGCAAAGTTTTAGGCTTTCATTCCGCGGATTCTTCTTCCGCCTCCAAAGGCGAAAGCGTTTCGGACACCATGAGGATCGTTTCATGTTACGCGGATATCGCAGCCATGCGTCATCCTAAGGAAGGCGCTCCGCTGGTTGCTTCCATGAAATCCCTGATTCCCGTAATAAACGCAGGCGACGGCGGGCACCAGCATCCGACTCAGACGCTCACGGATCTTCTTACCATCCGTTCCCTGAAAGGACATTTCGAAGGACTCACCTTCGGTCTCTGCGGCGACCTTAAGTTCGGCCGTACCGTCCATTCCCTTATTGCTGCCCTTTCACGCTATGAGAACGTCCGTTTTGTCCTCATTTCACCCGAAGAACTCCGTATTCCCGGCTATGTACGGGAAGCGCTGAAAAACAAAGGCATCCCATTCGAAGAAGTCGTCC
>DCDB01000326.1 GCA_002316215.1 Lachnospiraceae bacterium UBA1066
AGGCACGGCTGCTGAAGGCCCGGCTGCGGGCGAAGAGCCTGCAGAGTCTGCAGATGAAACCTTTGCCCGGGAAAAACGTTTTTCCTGCAGGCTCTGCGATGCGTCGGGAAAGGTATACCGGGGGACGACTCTCGAGCATCTCCTGATCGAAAACCTGGCTGCATTTTTCGATGTGGGAGAGAACGGGAAGATCCGTCTCCACAATGCGGACTGGAACGATGCCCTCGACATGGCGCCGGATAAAGGCGAAAGCGTTGCATTTACGATGATGTATGCCGAGAATCTGAGGAAGCTATCCGCACTTCTTAAGAGGCTGGGGGAACAGGGACATACCTCCGTGCTTCTCCTTGAAGAACTTAAAGACCTTTTGTTCCTGGAGCATCCTGAAGCGGTCATTACTGTACCGAAAAGGAAGCAGGAAATCCTTAAGGCGTATGCCGGGAAAACGAGGCGCTGCGTCAGCGGAAGGAAAGCGGAGATTCCCATTCCGGAGCTCTGCCGGTATCTTAAGTTCCTTTCTTCGTCCCTTAAAAAAAGGATCCATAAGGAAGAATGGCTGGAATACGGAAATCTGGGATGGTACAATGGATATTATGATAATCACGGCCGGAAGCTTGAAGGCATAAGGCCGGACGGGCAGGCGCGCATGATGCTTACCGGGCAGGTATTTGCAGTGATGTCCGGAACGGCGGATGATAAACAGGTTAAAAAGATCACTGAAGCGGCAGAACGGTTTCTTTTTGATGAACGCGCGGGCGGATACCGGCTGAATACGGAATTCCGCGAAGTAAAAACAGATATGGGCCGGATGTTCGGCTTTGCCTATGGCGAGAAGGAAAATGGTTCTGTCTTTTCGCATATGGATGTGATGTATGCCAATGCTCTTTACGGACGGGGTTTTTATAAGGAAGGGTTTAAGGCACTTGCAGCGCTTTACCGGTACTGCGCTGATTTTGAGAAATCGCGGATCTATCCCGGAGTGCCCGAATACATCAGCAGCCGCGGCCGGGGGGTCTACCATTATCTTACGGGTGCGGCCAGCTGGTTTCTCATTACGGCGGTCACGGAGATGTTCGGAGTACGGGGAAGCTTTGGGGATCTGCTTCTTGCACCCGCGCTTATGCCGGAACAGTTCGATGCGGACGGGAAGGCGGAGGTCAGTCTCCGGTTTGCAGGCAGGCCTCTTCGCATTGTTTATTTCAATGAAGGCCGGCTTTCTCCGGAGGACTATAGGATCAGCAGGGCAGAGCTTCAGGGCAGGGTTATTGCGGAAAATGAACGGCGGCTGCTGATTCCCCGGACAGAAATCGTGAATGCAGGAAAAGGTTCGGGAGACGCCGAAGAGGCTTCGCAGGCAAGCGGAGACGTTTTAGTCCTGAAAGTGTTTCTTGGGTCCGGGCAGATATAAACAGAAAGCGTCAGGGCACGTTCAGGTTCCGGCAGGCCTCATAAAGCGGTATAAACCAGAAGGATAAGCGAAACTGCGCTGCGGCGGATTTTCATTTTACGGGAGGAGAATGTGGGAAAGATACATACTTATTTTCGGAATATGCGTTTGAGAACGAAATTCCTGCTCATCCTTTTGGTGCTGGCGATTATCGCCATGACGGCGGCAGGAGCGGTCACTTCATGGATTAATTACCGCTATATTAACGAGGAGACGGAGAAATCCGGGAAACAAATCACGGATACCGTCAGCGGCAACATTTCCCTCATCATGGATAATGTCACGAAGATCGCGGACATCATATACTTCGATAAGGACATACAGACGTCGCTGAAAAATGCCGGCACGTATTCCGAAAATCCGGAAATTAATAAAAGTATCACGGCCAGTCTTGTCAACATGGTGCTTTCCTCCGATTTCATATCGGGAGCCTACATCCTTGATAACTACGGGCATTTTTATCGTTCCTACAATGAAAAGCCGGAGGACATTGATGCTTCCCGTATACCGCAGACGGATTGGTACAACTCTCTTTCTGAACACGACGGAAACGGTTTCTTTATCCACGGCAGCGACGGCGTCATAAAATATTTCAGCGACAAGGACTACATCACCTACATCCGGGAAATCAGAGATATTAATACCTACGGCAGCCTGGCGCTTCTTATGGTAACTGTCGATGAGTCGACCGTGCGAACCTATTTTAATAAAGTCAGCAGCGATTATAATACAGTCTTCTTCATCGCGGATGAAGAGGGCAATTATGTTGTCCGGCCCGAAGAGAATGCCGATGAAATAAAACAGAATCTGCCGCTCATCCGGAAAAATGAAAACGGAACGGCACAGATTACCATCAACGGAAAAAGCGCTCTTTCTGTCAGCCACCGCATGGATTTCGGCGACTGGGATATTGTCGGTATTTTTGAAAAGGACGGCGCGAAGCAAATGCTGCCCTATTATTACGGGCTTATCATGCTGATTCTGGGAATCGCGGCAGTGTTCGTCATCCTGGGAGCGGTCCTCATTAACCTTTCGTTTTTCGGGCCGCTTGAAAAACTGGAAGCGCAGATGCAGCTGGTGGATCAGGGACGTCTCGAACCGATTGAAACAGATGACAGCCGCAACGAAATTTCAAGGCTGAAGACGGTTTTCAATCACATGATCGAATCCATCAGGGGCCTGATTTCCCAGGTCCGTAAGGAGCAGCAGATTGCTTCGAAAAATGAGCTGGATCTTTTACTTTCACAGGTGAATCCGCATTTTCTCTATAATACGCTCGACACAGCCTCCGCCCTCGCCCTGATGGGTGAAAATGAAGAATGCGCCGAGATGATTCAGGCAGTCGGCAAGTTCTACCGGGTGTCTTTAAGCGGCGGGCGGCAGGTCGTGACGGTGCGGGATGAGCTGGATTGCGTCAAAAACTATATCCGTATCCTGAATATCCGGTACGGAGATACCATTACGGTAAAATATTCCGTTGACGACAGGCTCCTGGACCAGCAGGTGCTTAAGCTGATTCTTCAGCCGATTGTCGAGAATGCCATCCATCACGGAATCAACGCAAAATATAAAAAAGGAACGATCTGCATCCAGGCCTACAGTGATATGGACAATATCGTTTTTTCCGTCACAGACGACGGAAGCGGCATAAGCCAGGAGAAAATCCAGGACATTTTACAAGGAAAAGCCGGAACCGGACGCTCCGGTTACGGCCTGCACAGCATCATTGAACGCATCCGGCTTTACTACGGAATCGAAGAGCCTATGACCATTCACAGCACGGAAGGCTGTGGAACTGAAATCCAGGTGCGTGTGGGGACAGTCCCCATGAGTTCGAATTAACGCGTTACACCGGTGACGTGGGGACTGTCCCCACAGAAACGAATTAACGTGTTAATCCGGTGCTGCGGAAATGTTCCCACAGACGAAAGGAACGGAAAATGAAAGATTTGTTCAAAAAATCAGCTGTTCTTTGTCTTGCGGCGTGCCTTGTAATTATGACGGCGGCCTGCGGCGGTACGGAAACGGGATCAGACGAAAGCGGTGAAACGTCTGTTGTCACTTTGAATGTCTGGCACCAGTGGGCGAGTGCAACGGATGTCCTGAAAAAACAATATAATGAGATCGTTTCGGAGTATGAGGAGGAAAATCCGGGGATCAGAATCAATACGATGACGCTGGATACGGAGGCTTACAAGGCTAAGATCCCTTCGGAATTTGCCGGTGATGCGTCGGATATCGACATTTTTTTCTTCTGGGCGAACAAAGCGGCGGAAAGGTTTATCAAGTCAGGAAAGCTTCTGCCGCTGGACGACTATCTTCCGGAAGGGCTGACCGATAAGCTGACGGACGGTTCGCTTAATAATTTTACTTACGACGGAAAGATCTATGCGCTTCCTATGTATTCATGGTGCCTGGTGCTCTTCTGCAACAAGACGGTATTTGAGGAGGCCGGCGCGAAATTGCCGGAAACTTACACGGAGCTTCTTGAAGCGGTGCAGAAAATAAAAGCCATAGGGAAGATCCCCATTGCGTCGGGGGCACGGGACAGCTGGAACGCCGCTCTCATTTACCAGGCATTGGCCATGCGCGAGGTCGGCGCGGAAAATGTTAATGCGATGCTGAAAGGCAACGCCGCTTTCGGAAGCGACCCCGGGTATTACGACGCGGCGGCAAAGGTGAAGGAACTGTATGAGGCGGGCGCCTTTGGCGATGCGCCTCTGGACGAGAGCAATGATGACGGAAATAATGAATTTATAACGGGCCGGGCAGCGATGCGCCTGACGGGCAGCTGGTACCTGAATACTCTGTATTATAACGGGCAGACGGAGTCCGGGTTCTCACTTGATACGATTACGGCAATTCCTGTCCCGATGATTGAGGGGAAGGGCGACAGCAGCGATTACTGCGGGGGTTTCGTAGACGGCTTTTTCGTTAATAAGAACACGGTGCATAAGCAGGAGGCGGTGGATTTCGTCGCCTATCTGAGCGAGAAAATGGGCAATAACACCTATGAAGGCAAGAATGGCTTCAGCGCCTGGAAGACGGCTCCGTCCCAGACAGGCACTTTTCCGCTGGCTTTCAAGGTCTGGGCGCTGATGAAGAACGGAAAGACAGGTGTCCTGGCCTGGGATACGGCGCTCCCGTCCGCGGCAGCGCAGGTGCATAACGAAGAGACACAGTCCCTCTTCACCGCCGACGCGAATCTTGATGATTTCATAGCAAAGCAGAAGGCCGCCATCGACTCCTCCTGACGCCGCAGAAAAAACAAAAGGCCGGCATAGATTTGTAATTTCATCCGGGATTCAAAAAAAGACACCTTGCAAATAAAAAGGTGTCTTTTTTATGCGTTTTTTTCTCCATAAAATGACGATAGAAAACGGGCAGGACTTAAATCATTATTTATCAGGAGGATGAGAAATGGGAAAGGATTTTATCATCAAAGACTACGGGCGGAAGACGACTTTCGCAAGCTTTCTTCCGGGGATTGCCGGTACGCACGGAATTCCGATCTGGTGCTATTATGTAAACCGTGGACAGTGCGTCGCAAGCTTCGGAGTGCTGGACAAGAATCATTCCATTATGGAGTTTTATCCGGCGCATACGGCTTATCAGAACGTCAAAAGGACCGGTTTCCGCACCTTCGTTCGCTGCGGAAGTTCATTTTACGAACCTTTTTCTGCGGAAAATGAAACCCAGGAAATGGATGTCTTCATGAATAAACTGAAGCTTCGCGAGACGGAGAAAGAGCTGAAGCTTTCAGCCGGGATCACGTATTTCGTGCTTCCGGGTGAGAAGGTCGGCGCGCTTGTACGCAGGGTGAGGATCACGAACCTGTCCGAAGAAACCAGAAAGCTGGAACTTCTCGACGGAATGCCGGCAGTCGTTCCCTGCGGCGTAAGCCTGGACACGCTGAAAAACATGACCGAAACCGGAAAGGCCTGGATGCAGGCGGAGGATGCCGGCACGGGGGTTCCGTATTTCCGCGTGCGCGCGAGCATGGAGGACTCCGCCTCTGTCGGAAAAGTCGAAGGCGGAAACTTTGCCCTTGCACTTACAGAAGAAAGCTTCGAAAACGGAAAATCTGATGGCTATAGTTCTGATGGCTATAGTGTAGATGATTATGGTTTAAAAGAATCTGGAAAAGGAAAATCCGGCTGCTGTAGTTTGGAAGGCGCCGGAAAAGGAAAAACCGGCATCAGCCCTGGCGGTGCAGCGAGGCTCCTTCCGGTGACGGTCGATCCGGAGAAGATTTTTGCTTACGACAATTCTCTGGAAAGACCCGTGACGTTTATCAATTCCGGCCTTTCAGGCGTGGAAAACGGGCAGCAGGTTACCGAAAACCGTTTTCCGTGCTGCTTCTTCCGGCTTTCGAAAACCCTGAAAGCGGGAGAGTCTGCCTGCCTTTATGAGCTGTTCGGACAGGCCGGGAGCAAGGAAGTGCTGCAGGATTTCCTGGGCGGGATCGGATCTGCGTCTGCTGCGGCGGAGAATTCCGCCGCGCCTGGGAATTCCATGACGGCAGAAGGCGAAGCTTCCGATGCAGAGAAGAATATGCCGGAAGTATACTTTGCCGGTAAAGAGGCGGAGGCGGACGCTCTCGCGGAAGGACTTACGGCGCCGATCGCGACGCATACCGCATCGGAGGATTTTGATGCCTACAGCGCGTACACTTACCTGGACAACGGTCTTCGCGGCGGGTTCCCGGTCCGGCTCGGAAACAATCATGTTTTTTATCTCTATTCCCGCAAGCATGGGGATCTGGAGCGGGACTACAACGCTTTTAATGTGCTTCCGGAATTCTATTCTCAGGGAAACGGCAATTTCAGGGACGTTGCCCAGAACCGCCGTTCGGATGTCTTTTTCAATCCGTTTGTCGGGGATGCAAACATAAAGAAATTTTTCAGCCTCGTCCAGCCGGACGGCTACAATCCGCTGGTTATCGAGAAGAGCCTGTATCTTCTGGAAAAAGCTGCTGCGGAGGAGGCGTTTTCGAAACTCGGAGACGAGGAACGGCAGGAAATGGTTTCATTTTCAACGAAACCGTTTACGCCCGGAAGGCTGTACGGGAAGCTGGAAACACTGTACGGCCAGGTCTCAGGGAGGGCTTCTTCCGTCTTAAAGGAACAGGGGGCGGACGCGGCTTCTTCCGATCCGACAGGACGGAAAGATGCCGGCGCCATGAAAATGCAAACAGTACAGGAGATGTTTTCGGCCGCGATGGACGCCGCGGACGAGCTGCCGGGCGGAGATTTTTCAGAAGGCTACTGGAGCGACCACTGGACCTACAGCCTCGACCTCATTGAAGATTATCTGGAAGTCTTTCCGGAGAAGGAAGAACAGCTGCTTTATGAGAAAGAATTTACCTATTTCCTTCCGAAAGCGGCAGTCCGGCCGCGCAGAAAGCGTTATGCGGAAACAGCCAAAGGCCTGCGGCAGTACCATTTCCTGGATGAAATCAACCGGGAAGAGGGCTGCGGAAAATGGGTGAAGGATACTTCCGGAAAGGGCGGGCTTTTGAAGGTCACGCTGATGGAAAAGCTTCTGCTTCTTTGCGCTGCGAAATATTCGGCTCTCGATGCTTACGGCATGGGCGTCGAGATGGAAGGCGGGAAGCCTGGCTGGTACGATGCGCTGAACGGCCTGCCGGGCATCTTCGGTTCCTCTATGGCCGAAACCTATGAACTGGAGCGCCTGACGGACTATACGACCGGTGCGCTTTTGAAATATCCGAATGAAGTTGTCCTTTCCGAAGAGGTTCTTTCATTTATCAAAAATCTGGACGGGATCACGCGGACGGAAAAGAAGGGCGGCACGGCCGCATCCGGCGGGGAAATGGATTTCTGGAATAAGGTAAATGACGCTAAGGAAGATTACCGGAGCCGCATTTACGAGGGCTTTTCAGGCAGAACGGCTGCGGCTCAGAGCACGGATCTGGCAGCAATTCTGGAAAAATGGAGTGAAAATATCCGGAAGGGTATTGCCGGGGCGAAGGCTCTGGGCGACGGCATTGTTCCGACCTACTTCTCTTTTGAAGTGACAGACTATAAAAAAGAAGACGGCGGTATCCTGCCGCTGCATTTTAAAGCTGTACCGATGCCGCATTTCCTGGAAGGAAGCGTACGCATCCTGAAGCTTAAGCTGCCGAAGGAAGAAAAACAGGCCATCTGCCGCAGCGTCCGGGAAGGCGATCTTTATGACCGGAAACTCGGAATGTATAAGATTAACGCCTCGCTTCAGGACATGTCTTACGAGGCGGGCCGCTGCCGCGCTTTTGCGGCCGGCTGGCTGGAAAATGAATCCATCTGGCTGCACATGGAGTACAAGTATCTGCTGGAACTCTTAAGGAGCGGGCTGTATGAAGAATTCTTTGAGGATTTCAAAAAAGCGGCCGTGCCGTTTCTTGATCCGGAGGTCTACGGGAGGAGCATTTTAGAGAATTCCTCATTTATCGCCAG
Source organism: Lachnospiraceae bacterium UBA1066 (assembly GCA_002316215.1). Classification (GTDB taxonomy): domain Bacteria; phylum Bacillota; class Clostridia; order Lachnospirales; family Lachnospiraceae; genus Chordicoccus. The sequence continues at coordinate 7,906 of DCDB01000326.1, forward strand.
CAGCGCAAATAAAGATGCCTCTGTCCGCGGAAAAGGTTTCGTAGCGCGGCTGTCCGGTTCTACGGCGGAATTCCTCAGCATGTGGAAGCTCATGATGTTCGGCCCGGAACTCTTCCGCTTTGAGGGAGGCAGCCTGGTCTTTTCGCCTAAGCCGGCGCTTCCGGATTATCTGGTGCCGGAAGACGGAATCGTGAAGGCGGAACTGCTCGGCGGAACGGATACGGTTTACCATTTTGAAAAGGGTACGTCCTGTATTCCCGGCAGGTATGAGATCGCAGGAATGAAGCTGGAAGACCTTCAGGGAAAATGCACATCCTGCGCAGGAAGCAAACTTGCAGGCAGCCTTGCGGAGGCGGTGCGGAACGGAAAAATCCGCCGGATTGAGATAGAGGTGCGCACAAAGAAATAAGGAATTAAAAATGAGGTGCAGAAAATTAAGCATAAAAATGAGCTGTAAAAAAAATGACACCTCAGCGAAAAAAGAGACATTTTTTCGCATTTTACGAAAATCTATACTAAGACTATCAAGAAACACGAGGGACACAGGAAAGCACCAGACAGAAAAGAACCAGACAGTACAAGTCAATTATCAAATTACTATTACAGGAGGAAAAGCAATGAAAATGAAAAAGGTTTTATCATTCTTACTCGCAGGAACCATAGCGATATCACTGGCAGCCTGCGGAAGCGCCGGAAGCGGCAGTTCCACAGCAGAAACGTCAACAGCGGATTCATCCACGGCGGATACGTCAACCGCCGATACTTCGGACAAGACCACGGAAGCGGTTGCGGGCAAGAGCGACGCGGCGACGAAGCTTGTCATCTGGACACAGGCGAAGGATCTGGAGACCTTTGCCAACAAATATGTAGAGTCCCATCCGGATGTCCAGATCCAGACCGTTGTCATTGAGCCGGCGAACTACGTGACAAAGGTTCAGACGGCCCTGAATGCCGGCCAGACGACGCCGGATATCATCGTCGGCGAACCGCAGATGCTTTCGACTTTCTACGACGCGGATTATTTCGAAGATCTCGATCAGGCGCCTTACAATGCGCAGCAGTATGACGGACAGGTTGTAGACTACGTATGGAAGGCCGGCCAGTCTTCCGACGGACATCAGAAAGCAATTTCCTATCAGATCACGCCGGCAGGCATTTATTACAGAAGAGACATTGCGCAGAAGGTTTTAGGAACCGACGATCCGGATCAGGTCGGACAGTATTTCAAGGATTACAACACGGTTCTTTCCACAGCCCAGAAAATGAAAGACGCCGGCTACCGTATCTTTGCTTCTGACGGTGAAATGAGCTACTTCGCAGGAGACAGCGCCTGGGTCAAAGACAACAAGCTCGTCGTCGACCAGGCAAGAAAAGATTACATGGATCTGTGCATCAGCCTTTACCAGAAAGACCTGACCGCTTATGCGAACCAGTGGTCAACTCCGTGGTATCAGGCAATGTCCGGTCCGATCCCGATCCTTTCTGCAGATGTTCAGAACGGTACGGATTCAGCCGTCAATGTATGGGCAGACGCTTCAACCTTCAGCGCTGCTACGGCGAATAACGCGACGACGGAAGTTTTTGCATACGGCCTTCCTTCCTGGGGCGTCCTGACGCTTCGTGACAATGTCGGCGCGACCTCCGGAAAATGGGGCGTCTGCTCAGGTCCGTCCTCGGGCTTCGGCGGCGGTACGTTCATCGGTATCTCCAAGCTTTCCAAACAGAAGGAAGCAGCCTGGGATTTCCTGAAATTCTGCACGCTGAATGAAGATACGGCCAATTGGTGGATTAAAGAGTCACAGGGCGACACTGTTTCACTTAAGAGTGTTCTTGACCAGCATAAAGATGATACGAATGATGTCTACGGCGGTGAAAAACTGTATGCTTTCTGGCTTGCTCAGGCGGAAAAGATTGATTACTCCAAAGTTACTCCTTACGACACGGAAATCGGACAGGCGTGGTCGGATGCTATTGCAGCTATCAAGACAGGCCAGTCCACAAAAGAAGAAGCTGTCAGTAACTTCTATGATGTTGTTCAGTCCACTTATCCGGAACTTACTATAGATAAAGGATGACACAGGCAAAAAGGGTCCGGGGAGCAATCCCC
>DCDB01000176.1 GCA_002316215.1 Lachnospiraceae bacterium UBA1066
CAAATATAGTGCCTGCATGTAAACCTCAAGGAGTCTTTCATGACCATTGAACTTCTCATCGCCCCAGCTACCACTGGAAAAACAGCGACCTGAATTGAACATGTCCCGATGACGCAAAATGAATAATTTTCGTAGGACTACACATTTAAGGTTTGGAGTTATTCGCTTGTGGCTCGGTTGCAAATGAAACAGCCCGTGTGCCAGGCTCTGTTTCCTCTACGACCTATGTAAGGTGGGGTTGGCAGAAATAGCAGACATTTTGGGCACGCATCCTTGCCAGGTAAATAAAATCACAAGTTTGAATGCGCAAAGGTATAATCTAGTCATGATGAAATCAGGTGGGACGTAAATGGATTTACAGCGACAAAACAACTCAGGCTGCCTATTTCCGTTTGGGGACGGCTTGTTGCCAAATCTCGTGTTCTTCCTACAACTCAATGAGCATAGCCTTGAAGGAAAACAAATCGAAGACGATGAGGATGAGGAAGAGAAAGGTTATTTTGGGGATTCAGATACTGACAATGAAGAGTACGACTCTTGGTAAACTTCCAACTTACAAAACATACTATAGGTTTACTCGAGTCGGAATTTTGCGCTAAGTGTAGAAAAACAATAAGAAAACCAAATAACTATGGATGTTATTGAAGACTCAAATTCGTTAAACCAGGCTGACTTGCTAGCCGATAAGATCATTAAATTTTCCAGGGACACTTTATTAGTAAATCTGCGTTTTCTCGATGCTGCCATCCATCAGTTGATAATCCAGCCGGAGGACGAGCTGGATACGATTGCTACTGATGGCCAATACTTCTTTTTCAATACATGGCATATCTTAAATAATTTTCAGCGGCAAATGGAAGCCATTACACGGGATTACCTACATGTAATCTTTCACTGTATATTCCAACATCTTTTTATTAACAAACTAGTGTGCCAGAGTTGCTGGGATCTGGCCTGTGACATCGCTGTGGAAAATGCAATCAATGACATCGGGATCCAATCCCTAGACACAGCCCGGCAGAGCAAACAAATGCAAGTCATTACCCAATTAAAGAGCTCACTGCGTCTTATGACTGCGGAAAAGATCTACCGTTATTACCTCGACAAAAAAACAAGCGAAGAAGAACTAGTCAGCCTGAGGCAGAATTTCTATGCTGATAATCATACCCTCTGGTATGTCAGACCCGAAAAGAAAGGGTCAACCGGCGAAAGAGATCAAGAATCAACAGAAGTCGAACCAATCCAGAGATCGAAAGGATGGGGTCAGAGTAAGCATTCCCGACCTACGCAAGAATTGATCGACTTGTGGAAGCAGATTAGCGAACGTGCCCAGGTAGATATTGAAACCGCCTCCAAGAAATGGGGCGACCTTGGCGGCGGTTTGCACCAGGGGCTTAATCAACTCAACCGTGAAAAGTACAATTACGCATCTTTCCTTAAGCGGTTTTCAGTTTTAGGTGAAGCTATGCAGGTTAACGACGAAGAGTTCGACCTGATCTTTTATACTTATGGCCTCAAGTTGTACGAGAATATGCCCCTGATTGAACCCCTGGAATACAAGGAGGTCAAGCGTATCAAGGAATTTGTCGTCGCCATCGACACTTCTGGCTCAGTTTCAGGTCAGGTCGTTCAAGCCTTTGTCCAGAAGACATACAACATTCTGAAGCAAACGGAGAACTTTTTTACTAAGGTCAATATCCATATTATTCAATGTGATGCGGAAATTCAAGAAGATTATAAAATAACTAACCCAGAAGAGTTTGACAAATACGTACAATCGATGCAACTGCGCGGGTTTGGTGGCACGGACTTCCGTCCGGTCTTCACCTACGTGGATGATTTAATCAAGAAAAGAGAATTCGAGAACCTCAGAGGACTGATTTACTTTACCGATGGCTTTGGGATCTACCCAACTAAAAAACCACTTTACGACACCGCCTTTGTCTTTTTGGATGAAGATTATGTTGATACACCGGATGTACCGCCATGGGCAATAAAACTTGTTTTGAGCTCGGACGATGTAATGGAAGAAGGAATTAATTTATGAATATCAAAGAAGCCAAAGAACAGATCAAGAACGCCATAGCAGCCTATTTTACTCAGGACAGTTTTTCGAATTATTTGATCCCGATCGAACGTCAGCGGCCCATTTTCCTCATGGGCGCACCAGGCATCGGTAAGACTGCCATTATGGAACAGATCGCTCAAGAGCTGGGGATCGCGCTCGTCTCTTACTCCATGACCCACCACACCCGTCAAAGTGCCCTCGGCCTTCCATTTATCGTCCGGAAGAACTTTGGCGGCGTGGAATATGATGTCTCTGAGTACACGATGAGTGAGATTATCGCCTCAGTATATGAGACCATGGAACGAACTGGACTTAAGCAGGGCATCCTGTTTTTAGATGAAATCAACTGCGTGTCCGAGACACTGGCACCTTCCATGCTCCAGTTCCTACAGTTTAAAGTTTTCGGTCGGCACCGAGTGCCAGATGGTTGGATCGTGGTGACAGCGGGTAACCCCCCTGAATACAACAAATCGGTACGTGAGTTCGACGTGGTCACGCTCGACCGCCTGAAGCGTATTGACGTCGAACCGGATTTTGAGGCATGGAAGGAATATGCCTATAAAACTGGGGTCCATCCTGCAATCCTAAGTTATCTGGAGATTAAGAAGGGAGATTTTTACTCGGTTGAAACAACAGTGGACGGCAAGAAGTTCGTTACTGCCCGTGGTTGGGACGATCTTTCCCAGATGATTCGTCTTTACGAACAGCACGGCTTTGTTGTGAATGAAAAGTTAGTCATTCAATACCTACAGGAAGGTAAAATTGCTAAAAATTTTGCCATTTATTACGATCTTTTCAACAAGTACAAGTCTGACTATCAGGTGGATAATATTCTAGCCGGCAAAGCTAGCACAGAAATTAAGGCACGCGCTTCTTCCGCAAAATTCGATGAGCGTCTATCATTACTGGGCCTCCTATTGAATGCGGTTTCCTCAGAAATCCACAACGTCATGGAGCATGAACAGATTCTAATTGATTTGAAGAAAGAGCTCCAAAATGCTCTGAGCAAAATGACGAGTAGGGGCGCCGATCCTGTTGCCGTGATGGAAAAGCAAATTGATGCGCTTCAAAACAAATTAGCAGCCGCCAAAGAAAACCATACGCTCTCCGCGGAAGCAATAAGGTCAGGTAATATCGTAATAGAACGCATGCAAAAACAAAAAGAAATCTTGCTCCACAACCGGGAGGGTTTGGATAAGAATTCTGCCTATCAGCTACTAAAGCAAGACTTTGATGAGGAGTCTGCAGCATTTTCTCGGGAGGTTGAAAAGGCTGGCAAGTCCCTTTCGCATATGTTCGAATTTACGGAAGAAGTGTTTGGCGAAGGGGAGGAGGTCTTAATTCTCGTCACTGAATTAACAATGAACCCTCATACTGCCAGGTTCATCAGCCACTTTGGGAATGAGGCCTATTTTAATCATAGCAAGGAACTGTTGTTCTTTGAGCGGCAAAAAGATTTGATCTTAGATTTGAAAACTCTTAAATTAACTGATAAGTCACAAACATAGCGAAACAAGAGAAAACTGAAGGTTAAATCCTAAGCTTCTCCCTGAGTAATCTTACGCCTGTTTACGGCCGGGAATTGTAATTGAGCAGGCCTGTTGGCCATGCTCGCCATATCCGCCACGATACCGCTTAGAACTGCTGAAGCATCTCCTTTTTAGAACTTTTATTAGAGCATTTCTATTTGTTCATCAAAGCTCCAAATCCTCCCAGGCAATTGGGAAGTGCTCGTTTTTGTAGTTCAGCAGCCATGCAGTACATTCCATTTGCTCTACCTGAATGGATACATCAATCAGATGTTGTATGGTTTTTGCGGTAATGCCATGGGAAAGAGACTGAACTGCTTCTATATTACCTTCCCGCACACGATTTTCAATCAGAGCCTTTTCCATAACAAAGATCTCGTGGTTTACTGCTCTGGGAGTACCTCTCATCATTACCTTACTCAACTTCACCAATGCGTTGAAAGGGATGCTACGTTCAGTAAAATAAACTTCGTCCTCTACTAGATCTAGATCTGCTCTAATTGCGCGACCGTATAGCGTCATTTCCCCTCCTTCTACGTTGAAGGAATCCATTTTAATGCCATCGTTCGCCATTCCTCGCAATAGAAAAATGGGAATAGTCATCCCTTCGTATCGTGCTGCAGCTTGGGATGGGTCAATCCTATATACTGGTTCGAATAATTGGATAAAGGGTTGGGCGATCTGCTTTTGAGTGAGCAGATCCTTCCAGCACTCCAATTCCTCTGCAGGAATTTCTATCGGGTGCGCCAGGCAGATCGTGCCTTCATCTCTCACCTCAACCGGTTGACCAGGACAGTCGATAAAGGAGCCATCCATAGTCAGCATAAAGCGGCGTGCGGTCTTCTCATGCTGCCACTGCCAGACCAGCAGGGAGGCAATGCGTTTTAGCACATAGTTGTTTACATAGGAAGCTTTCCAATCAGACGTATTGATCTCAGATCCGGATACAAAATCCTCTTTCAACTTATTGACTATGCTTTTGACCGCGTTCTTGATGTTCTTCTTCAGATCCGTGAAATCCTTAGAGGCAGCTTCATATTTCTCTGGGTCCGCGCCCTTTTTGGGCAGGGATTTGACTTCTTTACCAGAGTTTTCATTGACCAGGGAAACAGAGAGATCCGAGGCAATTGAAGCGGCAATAACCGCGTTTCCGAGATCGTAATGCTTGCTGCCATCAACATCCAAGTCAAATTCCGTTAACACAGTATATCTAAGCACGTCTGCCGTGGTATTCATGCGCCGAGCAAGTTCATCGAGCAACCCCCATTTATCCATCAGGAACATGGCTTCACGGCTCTCGTTTAACAGCATGGCACCGCGTAGAATCATAATCCTGGTGCGCCCTTTGGCTAAATATTCATACCAATTCTCCCACTTCTCCCCCCGCGAAGCTAAGGCATTCATCTGTTTTCCACTGCCATATCGGCAGTAGGGCAAAAGAAGCCACGGGTAGTCGATCGGATCATATTCAGTGATCAAACGCTCTAAAAGTTGTTGCAGATCTTCACGCTCGAGCGCATCGGCAATTTCGTCGATCTGTGCATCCCGTTCCACCTTGATAAAATCCGATCGATAACTGCTAATTTTCTTCGGTAGCACCTTCAGTTTCTGCATATAAGGAACAATGACACATTGTAATACGTATGCAGGCGCAAGCGTTTCCGAGCCTTTGTAACGAACGCCCGTAAACAGCTCTGACCGAATGCCATAAGTCTTCAGCCCACGATCCAAGATTGGTTGATTGAACCGCTCCAGGCAGATTGCTTCAATGGGGTTGCCGGTAGCGCCTTCCAGCTTGGGTCCCTCTTCATTCTGAACTGCTTTCTCTAATAATTTAACGGCGGGTTTTGCCCCGACTGTTTTCAGCCCTTCATAAATAGCTAGCAACTTTTCTCGGGGAAGCTGGTTGCCGCAGATCAGTGCGAAATTCGCAATCTTTTTCAACGCTGGGCTATTATCTTTGAATGATTCAATCAGCCCAAGCATGACATCCGCTGACCCTGGGCAATCAGCTAATAATCCGGCTTCACAAATATTGTTAACCGCTTTTACATTCAGGGCAAGGTAAACCTCGGCGGTCTCTTTCAGATGTTCCGGACTTTTCCAGAGGTTTCCCAATAACCATGTCAAGGTCGAAACCTCAACTTTGCAGCCATTCCGTACCAGTGAGACCATGTTAACAACCTCTTTTAACGAAGAGCAACCCGCGAATACATCCTTGCCGATAGTGGTAAT
>DCDB01000240.1 GCA_002316215.1 Lachnospiraceae bacterium UBA1066
GCGGATGCGGAAAATGCAGAGAACGCCGGAAAGATTGCGTCTTGCAGCAGAAGGGCACCCGGAGGAAGGGTGCCGGCTGCGCCTGCCTCACCTGCGGAGTGGGGACTGCGCTGGCTTTACGACCAGCCGGAAATATCCGTCATTTTGTCGGGGATGAATTCGATGGAAATGCTGGACGAGAATATCCGTATTGCGGATGAAGCCCGTGTGCACAGCTTTACCGGGGCGGATTTCGCCGTAATTGAAAAAGTAAAGGCCGCCATCAACGAGAAAATGAAGGTCGCCTGCACGGGCTGCGGCTACTGTATGCCCTGTCCGCACGGCGTCGATATTCCCGGTTGCTTCCGCTGTTATAATGAACGCTATACGGACAGTTACGGCAAGAGCATGAAGGAGTATCTGATGACAACGGCTTTCCGTGCAAAGAAAAGTTATGCTTCTCTCTGCGTCGGCTGCGGCCGCTGCGAGAAGCTCTGTCCGCAGTCCATTCCCATCCGTGCGAAGCTTAGGGAAGCGTCGCATCACCTGGAGGGGCCGGTATTCCACTGCGCGGAGTTTTTCAGCCGCGGCATGTTCCGGGCCGGATCTAAGAAGAATCCGGAATCCTGAACTGTAACATTTAAGGTCTTATATCATTTTACGGATTCTGTGGTATATGAAAGGATGTCCGGATCCTGTAGCATATGAAAGGATGTTCCGATTCTTGATTTTCCATGCCGATTGCCGTATACTGGCACTATTGAAATGAAGAGGAGTGAGAAAATGCAGATTTATGAAGAACTTAAGGCACGCGGCCTGATTGCACAGGTTACCGATGAAGAGCAGGTCCGGGAACTCGTGAATAACGGGAAAGCCGTATTCTATATCGGCTTCGATCCGACGGCGGACAGCCTTCATGTCGGTCATTTTATGGCGCTCTGCCTCATGAAGAGACTGCAGATGGCCGGAAATAAGCCGATTGCGCTTTTAGGCGGCGGCACAGGCATGATCGGCGATCCCTCGGGACGCACGGATATGCGGAAAATGCTGACAAAGGAGCAGATCCAGCACAATATTGACTGTTTCAAGGTACAGATGAGCCGCTTTATTGATTTCTCGGATAATAAGGCGCTCATGGTCAACAACGCCGATTGGCTTTTGGATCTTAATTATGTCGATTTCCTGCGGGAAGTGGGGTCTCATTTCTCCGTGAACCGCATGCTGACGGCGGAATGCTATAAGCAGAGGATGGAGAAGGGACTTACCTTCCTGGAGTTCAATTATATGATTATGCAGGCGTACGATTTCTTCAGGCTCTATGAAGATTACGGCTGTAATCTGGAGTTCGGCGGCGATGACCAGTGGAGCAACATGCTGGCCGGGACGGAACTGATCCGCCGGAAGCTCGGGAAGGATTCCCATGCCATGACCATTACGCTGCTCCTGAATTCCGAAGGCAAGAAGATGGGCAAGACGGTCGGCGGAGCGGTATGGCTCGATCCGAAGAAGACATCCCCATACGATTTTTATCAGTACTGGCGCAATGTCGCCGATGCCGACGTTATGAAATGCATCCGCATGCTTACGTTCCTTCCGCTGGATGAGATCGATGCGATGGATAAATGGGAAGGCAGCGAGCTCAATAAGGCCAAGGAAATCCTGGCGTTCGAACTGACGAAGCTGGTTCACGGAGAGGAAGAAGCCGTGAAAGCCCAGGATGCCGCGAAGGCGCTCTTTGCAAATGGCGGCAGCGCCGATCTTCCGACGACGGAACTTCACGATGAAGATTTTGAAAATGACGAGATCGGTCTGATCGCGCTTCTGGTCAAGACCGGACTCTGCGCCTCAAACGGCGAAGCTCGCCGGACAATCCAGCAGGGCGGCGCGTCCGTCGGCGAGCGTAAGGTGACGGATGTCTTCGAGAAGCTGAAAAAAGACGAGCTGGCTGCGGGAGATATTATTCTCCGCCGCGGCAAGAAGAATTTTAGGAAAATTACGGTTTCCTGAGACAGTACGCGCCATAATCCATGGCCGGCGTACTGCAGGAAGAACTGCAGAAAGACAGCGTTTCCTGAGACAGTACGCGCCATAATCCATGACCGGCGTGCTGCAGGAAGGGTTTCAGAAAGATAACAGTTACCTGAGGGGCGGTATAAAAAGAGAATCAGTTAACGACAGGAGAAAACTATGATTTCAGAAAAGATGCAGGGCTTCGTAAAGAACAGTTCGGCGATCCGCGCGATGTTCGAAGAAGGAAAGAAGCTGGCGGCGCAGTACGGACCGGAAAATGTCTATGACTTCAGTCTTGGCAATCCGAACGTGCCGGCTCCGGCGGAAGTGAAGGATGCTATTCTTGACATCATTAATAATGAAAATCCCGTTCTTGTTCACGGCTACATGAACAATTCGGGTTTCGAAGACGTCCGGAAGACGATAGCGGAGCATCTGAATGCACAGTACCACAGCCGTTACAGTGAGAAAAATATTCTGATGACGGTCGGTGCGGCCGGAGGCATGAATGTCATTTTAAAGACATTCCTGAACCCGGGAGACGAGGTCATTACTTTTACACCGTACTTTGGAGAATACCGTTCCTACGTCGGAAATTATGGCGGCGTCCTTGTCGAAGCGGCAACAAAGGAACCGGCATTTGAGCCGGATCTTGCCGATTTTGCCGCAAAAATCACGAACAAGACGAAAATAGTAATTATTAATTCCCCGAACAATCCGACGGGCGTCGTTTATTCGGAGAGAACCCTGGTGGAGATTGCCGAGATCCTGTACGAAAAGCAGGCGCTCCTTAAGCAGCCGATCTATCTTTTGTCGGACGAGCCCTACAGGGAACTGGCCTATGACGGGGTGAAGGTGCCCTGGCTGCCCGGTTATTATCTTAATACCATTGTCGGATATTCTTTCAGCAAATCACTTTCCCTTCCGGGAGAGCGGATCGGCTATCTCGTCCTGCCGAACGAGATTACGGATTTTGAAGATGTCGCGTCAGCAGCAAATACGGCCAACCGCATCTTAGGTTTCGTCAATGCTCCTTCGCTTATGCAGAGAGTGGCGGCAAAGTGCCTGGATGCGAAAACCGATGTGGCATTTTATGATGAAAACAGGCAGCTGCTTTACAATGCGCTTACGGAAGATGGTTTTACCTGCGTAAAGCCGCAGGGTGCTTTTTATCTTTGGGTAAAATCGCCCGAGGAGGATGAAAAAGCCTTTGTGTTTAAGGCAAAGGAGCGGAACCTCCTGATTGTTCCGGGCAGCAGTTTCGGCTGCAAAGGCTGGGTGCGGATCGCTTACTGTGTTTCGCATGAGACTGTAAAGAACGCATTACCGAAATTCAAGAGTCTGGCGGAGGAATATGGGCTGGGAAAATAATGTCAGGCGCGTTGTCCCTTATGTGCCGGGAGAACAGCCGAAGAAAGCGGATGTCATCAAACTGAATACAAATGAAAATCCTTATCCGCCGTCTTTGGAAGCCGAAAAAGCAGCGGCTTCCATGAGTACGGATGAGCTGCGTCTTTATCCGGATCCCTCCGCAGAAAGCCTTGTCCGTGCCATTGCCGGCTGTTACGGCCTCAAGGAAAATGAAGTCTTTGTCGGCGTGGGTTCGGATGATGTGCTGGCGATGTGCTTTATGACATTTTTTAACTCCGGAAAACCGATCGTTTTTCCGGATATTACCTACAGCTTTTATGATGTCTGGGCGGATCTTTTAAGGATACCTTACAAAACTCCGCCTCTTACGGAGGACTTCCGCATTAATCCTGCGGATTACCGGGGAGAGAATGGGGGGATTGTCTTCCCGAATCCGAATGCGCCGACAGGTTCGTTCCTTCCGATGGAAAGCGTGGAAGAAATTGTGGCCGCAAACCGTGAAAGCGTCGTTATTGTGGATGAGGCCTATGTGGATTTTGGGGCAGAAAGCGCACTGCCGCTCATCCGGAAATACGATAATCTTATCGTGGTGCAGACATTTTCAAAGTCGCGCAGCATGGCGGGGCTCAGGATCGGCTATGCGATGGCGGATGAGAAACTTATTCGCTATTTGAACGATGTGAAGTACAGTTTTAATTCGTATACGTTAAACCGTCCGTCTATCCTCATCGGGACAGCCGAGATGAACAGCAGGGAGCATTTTAAAGAATGCTGCGCCCGGATCGCAAAGACACGGGAAGCTTCTGCGGCGCGTTTTCGCGGGCTAGGGTTTTCGCTTACGGATTCCTGTGCGAATTTTCTTTTCGTCACGCATCCGGATAAGACGGCGAAAGAAATTTTTGACTATCTTAAGGAAAACCGTATTTATGTCCGCTGGTTTGATAAACCGCGGATCCGCAATTATCTGAGGGTGACGATCGGTACGGATCAGGAAATGGACAGGCTTTTTGCATGCCTGTCGGAACTTTTTTAATTAACAGGAGGAGTTTATGGATTCAGCAGTTCAATGGTTTTCAACGCACATGGGGTCTATGCCGCCTCAGCTTGCGGTAATGCTTGTCTCGATGCTGCCGATTGTTGAGCTTCGGGGAGGAATTCCGCTTGCGCGGATTCTGGAACTTCCGCTTTTTCAGGCGATTTTCTTTTCGGTTTTGGGCAATATCATCCCAATCCCGTTTATCTTGCTCTTTATCCGGAAAATATTTGACTGGCTGCGTCCGACGAAGCATATCGGCGGCCTGATCAAGAGGCTTGAAAAACGTGCGATGAATAAATCGGACAGCATTGCAAATGCGGAATTCTGGGGGCTGGCTGTTTTTGTCGGGGTTCCTCTTCCGGGGACCGGAGGCTGGACGGGTGCCCTTATCGCAGCTCTTCTGGAAATTGATGTCAAAAAAGCTTCGCTTGCCATTCTTCTCGGAATTGCGATGGCAGCGACCATCATGTCCCTTATTTCCTACGGCATTTTCCATATGTAACTGAGACGTAAAGCTGTTTTACGCGGACACATTAAAGTCTTATCCTGAAAGCCGGCTGAAAAAATGTTTATTCTTATTATTGTCTTTCTTGTTTTGCTGCTTGCCTTTTTTATCGCGGGTTATCTCTTTTTCAGACAGTTTATGATGCGTGAAAAACACCCGGCGGGCGACCATGAAATACCGGGTGAGGAATTCCTCCACGGATACGGAGAAAGATATAAGAAAGGCCTCGAATGGATACTGGCGCAGAAGACGCAGCATGTGACGATTAAATCGGCGGACGGGCTTATTTTGTGCGCGGAATATCTTCCGTGCCGGAATGCGGTCCGGACCGTGCTTCTGGCACACGGCTATCACGGGACCTATTTTAAAGATTTTTCCGAAATCGCGGAATTTTATCATCGGCAGGGCTCGAACCTTTTGATGATAACGGAGAGGGCTCACCGGGGCAGCGAGGGCAAGTATATTACCTTCGGTGTCCGGGAAAGCGGAGATCTTATGCTTTGGTGCCGTTTCCTGAATGAGAAATACGGTGACAGCCTGCCGCTGTACCTGCACGGCGCTTCTATGGGCAGCGCGACTGTCCTTATGGCGGAAGGCGAGGCGCTTCCGGAAAATACGGCCGGGATTATCGCGGACTGCGGCTATACATCTCCGTGGGATATCTGCGGCTACTTCGCCGGCCATTATCTGCATGTCCCGAAGTTTCCGCTGCTTTCGATTGTCGATTTGTACGCCAGGCTTTTGGCCCATTTCAGCATGAAAGAGAAATCAGCTCCAGAGATTCTTAAAAAGGCGAAAATTCCGGTGCTTTTTGTACATGGGACTAACGATGATTTTGTTCCGCCCCATAACACGGTTGCAAACTATGAAGCCTGTGCGGCGCCGAAGAGGCTCTGCATGGTGGACGGGGCGACACATGTGACATCATGGTTCTTTGATACGGAAAAATATCAGCAGTCGCTGCTTTCATTTTTAAATGAAACGTCGTAGAAGGCTTTCCCTTGCGGGAGAGCTTTTTGCGTATTATAATTGTGTAAGAATACACATAAGGAGGCCCCTTCATGTACTATAATAATATGGTTTGGATGGCAAAAAATGAGAACCCTGTTTACCTTCTTCCCAAGATGGCAAATCGTCACGGACTGATCTGCGGAGCGACGGGGACAGGCAAGACAATCACATTAAAAGTCATGGCAGAGGCTTTTTCTGATGCCGGCGTTCCGGTTTTCCTTTCTGATATCAAAGGGGATCTATCCGGAATGAGCCAGCCCGGTATTGATTCGGAGGGAATGGAAAAACGGATTGCGAAGTTCGGCCTTGCAGACGCAGGTTTTGCCTATAAGGCATATCCGACGCGCTACTGGGACGTTTTCGGAAAAAAAGGCACGCCGATCCGAGCCACGGTTTCCGAGATGGGACCGCTCCTTTTTTCACGGATTCTTAATCTCAATGATACGCAGGAAGGCATACTGAACATCATTTTTAAAATAGCTGATGATCAGAACCTTCTTCTGCTTGATTTAAAAGACTTAAAGTCGATGGTTCAGTTTGTCGGGGACAATGCCGCCGGATACAAGACGACTTACGGCAATATTTCGACGGCCAGTATCGGCGCCATCCAGAGGGGGATCCTTCAGCTGGAAGCCCAGGGGGCGGAGAACTTTTTCGGTGAGCCGGCACTTGACATTAAAGACTGGCTTACCTGCGACAGTGACGGACGCGGCTATATCAATGATATGAACTGCGAACAGCTTTTCCAGCAGCCGGCACTTTATTCGACGTTCCTTCTGTGGATGCTGTCCGAGGTCTATGACGCGCTTCCTGAGGTCGGGGATCCGGATAAGCCGAAGCTGGTTTTCTTCTTCGATGAAGCCCATCTGCTTTTCAATGATGCGCCGAAGGAGCTGCTTACCAAGGTGGAGCAGGTGGTCCGTCTTATCCGCTCTAAAGGCGTCGGGATTTATTTTATTACACAGAACCCGACAGATGTACCGGACACGGTGCTTTCACAGCTCGGCAATCGTATTGAGCATGCACTGCGCGCTTATTCTCCGTCGGATATGAAAGCTGTCAAGGTAGCAGCCCAGACTTTCCGGCAGAATCCGGATTTTGATACACAGGAGGCAATCCAGCAGCTGGGGACTGGCGAAGCCCTCGTGCAGTTCCTGGATGAAAAGGGGGCGCCGAGTATTGTACAGCGCGCCTTTATCCTGCCGCCGCAAAGCCAGATGGGACCGGTAGACGCGGGTATTATGGCGCAGATGGTGGCGACCGGCGATATGGGAAAGAAATACAATGCATCGGTTGACCGCGAATCTGCTTACGAACTCCTGACAAAGAAAGCAAATGCTTCTGCGGCAACGGCGGCGGATGCCACTTATACTGTTCCGGCAGTCGGTACGATCCCGACCGTGCAGACACAGGCGGGAATGACGGCTGCGGCAGCCCAGGCTGCGGCTTCACAGCAGGCGGCACAGGTGAATGCCCAGGCAGCCCAGGCGGCGCAGCAGGCGGCTCTTGCGGCAGCCCAGAAGGCTTATGCTTCCGGACAGGCGGGCATGGCGCAGCAGGCAGCAGCCCAGGCAGCACAGCAGGTAATGTCACAGTATGCAGCGCAGGCCCAGGCGCAG
>DCDB01000291.1 GCA_002316215.1 Lachnospiraceae bacterium UBA1066
TCCTGCAGGCAGGAAACTTTTTTGTATTAGCATAGTTTAACTTTCACAATTCAGAAGCATCATACGATCTGCGGGAAAACCTGTTTAAGCGCCGGGTAAATCTTCCTGTATTTCTGATACTGAGCCTCGTATTTTGCCGCCAAGGCCGTATCCGGCTCTTCCGTAGCTTTAAGCTTCACGATGCGTTCCGCCGCTTCCTCAACAGAAGCATATTCGCCGCAGGCGACTGCTGCAAGCATGGCGCCGCCTAAGCCCGGTCCTTCCTCGGATTCGATACGGTCAATCCTGATATTAAGGACGTTGCAGATGATTTTGCGCCACAGCGGGCTCTTCGCTCCGCCGCCACAGATCTTGGACCGCTCAATATGCAGCCCGAGAGACTTCGCGACCTCAAAAGAATCGCGGATAGCATAGGCCACGCCTTCGAGAACAGCCTGCGTCATATCCGCTCTCGTCGTGTCCATGGTAATTCCCGTAAAAGTGCCGCGCGCATAAATATCATTAATCGGAGAACGCTCTCCCATAAGATACGGCAGGAAATAAACATGGTTTTCTCCGAGCTTCTCTATCTTCTCCTGCTCTTTTGCATAATCCTTCGTTCCGATAATCTCATCTTCCCACCATTTATTACAGGAAGCCGCGGACAGCATGCAGCCCATCAGATGATAATGGCCGTCTGCATGCGCGAAGCTGTGAAGGGCATTGTGCGGATCCACACCGAATTTTTCGCTGGAAATGAAGATCGTTCCGCTCGTCCCGAGGGAAATGTTGCATCTTCCGTCCCCTACGGTTCCCGTTCCGACCGCGGCTGCAGCATTATCTCCGGCCCCGGCCGCGATGACGCAATCCGGATTAATTCCTAGTTTCTCCGCCTCTTCCGGAAGAATTTTTCCGACCGCTTCGTAGCTTTCAAAAAGCTTCGGCATGACCTTTTCAGAAATCCCGCAGATATCCAGCATTTCTTTAGACCACTGCCTGTTTCTCACATCGAGGAGCAGCATTCCGGAAGCATCCGAATAATCCGTGCAGTGTACGCCGGAAAGCTTATAGGCAATATAATCCTTAGGAAGCATCAGTTTGTTGATTTTTTCAAAATTCTCCGGTTCATTCGCCTTCACCCAGAGAATCTTCGGTGCTGTAAATCCGGCAAAAGCAATATTTGCCGTATAAGCGGAAAGATTATCTTTCCCGATCACGTCATTTAAAAATGCCGTTTCTTTTACCGTACGTCCGTCGTTCCAGAGAATTGCCGGACGGATCACGCGGTCTTCCGCGTCCAGAATCACAAGTCCGTGCATCTGACCCCCGAAACTGATGCCGCCGACCTTTTTCCCGACGTCTTCCGGCGTCTCGCCGCTTACGGTACCAATCAGCTCCCTGATTCCTTCCTGGACAGCATTCCACCAGTCTTCCGGCTTCTGCTCCGACCATCCCGGATGCGGAAAGCTCAGCGGGTATTCCTTTGATACAATATTCTTAATATTTCCGTCCGCTTCCATAAGAAGCAGCTTCACTGCCGATGTCCCCAAATCCACACCGATATAATACATATCTTCCTCCGTATTCAATACCCGATTCCGTGACAGTTTCAAAATCTGAAAGCCTAATCTTCCTCTGTACTCAGCACCCGTTCACTGGCATTTTCAAAATTTTGAAATCAGAATTTTCCTAATGGATTTTTTCATTTTTATCTGAAAAGCAAAGCGGTTTTTGCGCAACTTTCTTCGTTTGTCCAACCGCAAAAACCGCTTTAAAAGTATTCTACTGCCATTTACTGCCGGTCAGCCCCGACATTCATGCTTTAAACGGATTCTCCGACGGATAATAATCGTCTTTCGCTCTCGGATATCCGAGATCATCATAGGCAACACCGAGATACTTAAATACCTCAAAGAGCGCTTTGCCCCAGTGTCCGAAAGCAACTGCGCCATGATGCGGATAATTCTTCTCAATCAGTACATGACGGTAGAAACGTCCCATTTCAGGAATAGCAAATACGCCGATAGAGCCGAAGGACTTCGTTGCAACCGGAAGGACTTCGCCGTTTGCGACATAGGCGCGAAGCTGTGAATCTGCTGTCGACTGAAGACGGAAGAATGTGATATCGCCCGGCATAATATCGCCTTCGAGCGTCCCGTTCGTGACTTCGCGCGGAAGAGCACGAGCCATGATCTTCTGGTACTTCATGCTGCAGGAAGCCAGCTTTTTGGAGCAGGTATTGCCGCAATGGAAGCCCATGAAAGTATCTGTGTGCGCGTAATTGAATTTTCCTTTAATAGATTCCTCGTACATATCCTTCGGTACGGAATTGTTGATATCAAGAAGTGTAACGATGTCATCTGAAACGCAGGTGCCGATGAATTCGGAAAGAGCGCCGTAAATGTCAACCTCGCAGGAAACCGGAATACCGCGGCCTGTCAGACGGCTGTTGACATAGCACGGTACAAAACCGAACTGCGTCTGGAATGCCGGCCAGCATTTCCCTGCAATCGCTACGTATTTGCGATAGCCCTTATGCGCTTCCACCCAGTCGAGCAGCGTCAGTTCATACTGGGCAAGCTTCGGCAGGACTTCCGGAATCTTGTTTCCGTGGCCCAGCTCTTTAGCCATATCTGCAGTAACTTCATCAATTCTCTTATCGCCGGCATGCTTATTAAAGGATTCAAACAGGTCGAGTTCGGAATTCTCTTCGATTTCCACGCCGAGGTTATAAAGCTGCTTAATCGGGGCATTGCAGGCCAGGAAATTCATCGGACGCGGTCCGAAAGATATAATCTTCAGATTGTGCAGACCATCGACGGCACGTACGATCGGAAGGAAATCATGGATCATATCCGCGCAGTCATCTGCATCACCGACCGGATATTCCGGGATATAAGCTTTGACATTGCGGAGCTTAAGGTTGTAGCTGGCGTTAAGCATACCGCAATAAGCATCGCCGCGGCCGTCCATAAGGTCGTCCTGGGATTCCTCGGCAGCTGCGCAGAACATCACAGGCTTGTCTCCCCAATGCTTTGCAAGCAGGGTTTCAGAGATTTCCGGTCCGAAGTTGCCAAGATATACAACCAGCCCGTTGCATTCCTGCTTATTGACATCAGCGAGTGCATTTACCATGTCGATTTCGCTTTCAATGATGGTAATCGGGCACTCATAAATATCCGCCTTATCATACTTCTTTTCATAAGCCGCTACGAGAGCCTCTCTCCTCGTTTTAGCCAGAGATGCCGGGAAGCAGTCACGGCTGACAGCTACAATACCAATCTTTGCCTTTGGAATGTTATTCATTTCTATATCCTCCTTATAATTTAATCTTCATCCTGTTTAATCCGATTGCTTTGCTTCACTGTTTATTCTGTATTTCATTCTACCGCTTTATCAAAAAGATTTACATACCCATACGGAAAAAATTGCATAATTCGCATGCATCTGAACAAGCCGCAGCTTTCCTTATACTTTGAGAATACCTTTTAAGTATTTTTGAGATTTATCTTTAATCTGCTGCCCCGAACAGGCAGCGGCATATTCTCACTGTATGGAAAGATTCTCTCCTGTCAGCCCGTTAAAGGCTCCGTTAATCTTTGCTTCCGGATGCGCAATTAACCACTTATTTCTCGCAAAAAGAAGTTTGTCCTCCGGCGTGTCCGTCTTTCCGGTCTCAATATCTGTATTCGTTCCTTTCGGCAACACAACGACACAGCGGAAGCCCGCTTCCTCAAGATTGCAGGGAGCATAATGCAGCGTCGTCGCATAAACCTCAATCATCGTCCCCTTCGGAACACGGAAAGCTTCCATTTTGGAAGTATCATAGGTGTGATCTTTTTCAATATCCTGCTCTTTTCCGAGAATAAGGACCAGGTCGTTGCAGGCGATATTCGTTTCAGAATCACGATGATATTCCACTGCATTCAGAAACTTGTTGTGTCCGTTGCAGTATCCGATTTCAACAGGCATTCCGCCGTAAACCGAATAAGCGATTTTCTTCGCTGACGGCAATGCCTCAAGCGCAGGATCCGACGGCACATAGCAGGTATCCTCCGGAAGCGGAGTTTTCTTCATTTCTTCGAGAATGTCGGATACATCAATTCCTTCAATCCCTTTCCCGTAAGCGCGGAAAGCTTCATCCGTTACTTCTTTGATTGTCATTTCATCCTCCGTGACGGCGTCCGGCGCCGCCTAAAAAAAGTATTGTCCGATTTAGTTTATTAACTAAACTAATTCAATAATTAGATAATAATACAGTTTCACCGGCGCGTCAAGAGGTTTCAGGAAAAAGACGCTCTTTTATGCGTCCGGCGGTTTCCGGTTTCCACCATAACGGTCATAAGAAGTATAAAGACGAGAAGGTAAGCCGGGTACAGCCACATCCCCAGATGGCTGGAAAGGAAGCCGAAAAGCGGCGGAATAAATGTCGTTCCGACATAGGCGCAGGCCATCTGAAGGCCCATCAGGGATTGAGAATTCCCGACGCCGAAATTAGCCGGCGTCTCATGAAGGAGGCTCGGGTAAATCGGAGCGCAGCCAAAACCGATCAGGATAACACCGGCAAGCGCCGGATAAACTCCGAAGGGCAGAAAAACGCAGAGCGCGCCGAAAGCGGCAAAAGCCTGTCCAATTCTTATCATATTACGGTCTCCGAAGTGATCGGAAATAAAACCGGAAAGAAGACGTCCAAAGGTGATCCCCAGGTAGAAATATGCCGCCCATTTGGCAGCCTTCGCCTCGGATACGCCACGGACAAGAACAAAATAGCTGCTGGCCCAAAGCCCTGTGGTCGCCTCCAGGGCGCAATAACAGAAGAATGAAAAAAGAATGGGCTTTGCCCCCGGCAGACGGACAGCCTGCGCCGGAGTCAGGACATTATGAGGAATTTCGGAAGTTTTTGATGATGCTGCGTTCTGTTTCCAGAGCGGCAGCGAAAAAACCAGGATTGCCACAAGCCCGATCTGGATAAATCCGATTGTCCGGTAACCTGCATTCCAGGTGAGACCGCCGGTCAGGCAGAATCCCATAATATACGGACCCACAGTAGCTCCTATTCCCCAAAAGCAGTGCAGCCAGCTCATATGTCTAGATTTAAAATGAAGCGCCACAAAGTTATTCAGGGCTGCATCAACGCTTCCTGCGCCGAGCCCGTACGGAATCCCCCAAAGACAGAGCATCCAAAAAGCCGATGAGATGGAAAACCCAAAGAGCGCCAGTGCTGTCATGGCAACACTGACCAGCGTCACGACGCCCGTTCCGAATTTATGGATCAGACGGTCGCTCATGAGGCTCGACAGGATCGTTCCCCCGGCAATAATCATGCTGATGATACCCGCCCAGGATACCGGAACATTCAATGCGCCGTACATCACAGGCCACGCCGAGCCCAGGAGAGAATCCGGCAGTCCCAGGCTGATAAACGCGAGATAAATGATAAGTAAAAGAACAGTCGTCATGTTGATAGCCTCACATCTTCAAAATGATAATCCGCGCCCTTAAAGCCGTCCGGTCAGATTTCGAGTATCACGGCCTGATAGGCGCCCAGCGTAATCGTCCCTTCATTTTCCGAAAGCTCGGGAAGATTATTGAGAAGTACTTTACTATAGCCGCTCCCGGGCTTTATTGCCTGCGGTTCCCTGCTGAAATTCGCGGCAATGAGGATCTTCTGGTTTTCCGAGCTGCGTTCATATGCCATGATACCCGGCCGGTCTTCCCAAACCGGTTTAAGGGAACCGAAGATCAGGGTATCCCGGTCGTTCGGATTTTTCCTCAGGGCAAGAAGCTTTTTATAATATGAAAGAACGGAATCCGGATCCTTTTCTTCATTTTCAAAATTGATTTCACGATAATTCGGATTCACGCGAAGCCAGGGCTTTCCGGACGTAAAACCGGCATTTTCCGTGCTGTTCCACTGGTAAGGCGTACGCGCGTTATCACGGCTGAATTCTGACACGATGCGGATAGCCTCTTCCGGCGTCTTCCCTGCTCTCAAAGCGACCTCGTACTCATCCCTGGAACTGATGTCGTCCACTTCATCGATCGAGTTTATCGGAATGTTCTCCATCCCGAGCTCCTGTCCCTGGTAAATGAAAGGAATGCCGCGCAGCATGACGCTTACGGTCGCGAGCAGCTTCTTAGAAGCATCATTTAAATCTTCCTTCGGGATATAGTGGCTGACTCCGCGCGGCTCGTCATGGTTCTCAATGATGTTGGAAAGGAACCCGGCATCGCCGATCTTCCTCTGACTTTCAAAGCAGCAATCCCGGTAAGCGTCCGGCGTGATGATTTTGCAGTCATACCAGCCCTTGCTGCTTCTGCCGTAAATGTTGGCATTAAAATCAAACATCGTCGAAAAATAGCCGTTTTCTCCAATAAATTCGGGAATCTGCTCATCTTTGACGTTAAAAACTTCGCCCGCTGAAAAGGCATCATGCGGAAGGAAGCAGCGGTCGCGCATTTCACCCAGGAATTCTCCGATTCCTTCGGCCTCCTTCAGCATATTTGAGATGTCCGTCATGCCGTCATCGCGATCCGCCGGATAGTCATGGAAAGGAAGCGTCTTTTTAATATTTATAATGGCGTCAATACGGAAACCGGCAAGGCCTTTATCCAGCCACCAGTTGATCATCTTGTAAATTTCATTTCTGAGTTCAGGATTTTCCCAGTTGAGATCCGGCTGTTTTTTATGGAAAACATGCAGATAATACCGGTCTTCGTGACCGGGAAGTTTTTCCCAAACGGAGCCTCCGAAATAAGACCGCCAGTTGCAGGGCAGTTTCTCTCCTTCCTTCACAGTCTCAATGTAAAAGAACTTTCCGTACTTTCCGTCCGGATCTTCACAAGCCTTCTTAAACCACTCATGCTCGTCGGAGCAGTGGTTCACGACCAGATCCATAATTATCCCGATCCCGCGCTTCTTTCCCTCGGCGATCAGCTCATCCATATCCTCCATTGTCCCGAAACGCGGATCGATACGATAATAATCCGAAATATCGTATCCCTGATCCGCAAGCGGGGAACAGTAAATCGGCGAAAGCCAGATCATATCCGCGCCGAGTTCTTTTATCATGTCAAGACGGCTGATGATCCCCTTTAAGTCTCCGATCCCGTCTCCGTTTGAATCGCAGAAACTCTTCGGGTAAATCTGATAAACCGTCTTATCCTGCCACCATTTTTTCAACATACGTTAACACTCCTCTTCCCGGTCCAATTCCATTCTTTTATTTATTGTCCGGTTCCCTATTCATGATTTTCTATTCTCTGTTTCTATTTCTTAGCTTATTATTTTTTATGTTTCTTAATTAAAAGACCCAAAACGTAAGCAGAGACAATTGTTTAATTCTTTTTAAGAAACACCCGTGTCTCGTAAGCCTGCAGTGCCCCCGGAACATGCTCCTTGTAATTGGAAATAAGTTCATTTCCCAAATCTTTGCTGCACAGATCACACGCCACCTCTTTGTCCGTAAAGTTGCAGAGGCAGGTCAGCGTATCGCCGTCCAGAGTTCTCTCGTAGGCATAGATTTCATTGCTGTCTTCAAGCAGCGGGCGGAAAATGCCGTACACGATAACAGGTGTCGTATGGCGGAGCCGGATCAGCTTCTGATAATAGAAGAACACGGAATCCGGATCGGCCAGTTCAACTTCTGCGTTGATTTCCTTATAGTTCGGATTCACGCGCGACCATGGCGTACCATCGGAAAATCCGGCATTTTTCCCATCCGTCCACTGCATCGGCGTACGGGCATTGTCGCGGCTCAGCTCGTTCAGATAACGCATCATCTCTTCCGGCGTTGCGAGGCCTTTATCCGTATATTCATGGTAGGCGTTGATGCTCTCAATATCCCGGAAGTCCTCAAGGCTGTCAAAATGGATGTTGGTCATGCCCAGCTCATCTCCTTCGAAAATGTAGGGCGTGCCCTTCATCATATGGAGACAGGTAGCCAGCATCTTGGCGGAAATGACGCGGAAAGCCGGGCTGTCATTGCCGAAGCGTGAAACAGAACGCGGCTGATCATGATTGCCGAAATAGAGGCTGTTCCAGGCCTTGCCTTCGAGTTCTGTCTGCCACTTATTCAGGATTTTGCGAAGAACCGGAAGCGACGGCTTTTCATCCGTCCATTTTCCGACTTTTCCCGGAACGGCTCCGACGTGCTCAAACTGAAAGACCATATTGAGCTCGCTTCCGTCAGAAGAGGCGTATTTCTTAGCCTCATCAACCGTCACGCCGGCAGTTTCCCCAACGGTCATAATGTCATAGCGTGAAAGAACGCGGGTGTTCATTTCCTTCAAATATTCATGGACATGGGGCCCGTTGCAGACATAGGGAGTGATGTCACCGTAAAGACCGTCCATGACCTTCCCGTCAGGAAAAGACGGATCCTTGGAAATCATGCTGATGACATCCATCCGGAAACCGTCAATGCCTTTTTTGCACCACCAGTCCATCATACCGAAAACGCTGTCGCGGACTTTGGGATTGTCCCAGTTAAGATCCGGCTGTTTTTTGGAAAAGCAGTGCAAATAGTACATTCCGGTCGCTTTATCAAACTGCCAGGCCGAACCGCTGAAGCAGGATCCCCAGTTGTTCGGAGGCAGAAGAGCATCTGAGCCGTCCTCTGCTTTCTTCGGATCTTTCCAGATATAGAAATCACGATGCGGATTGTCCTTCGATTTCCTGCTCTCTACAAACCAGGCATGCTCGTCCGACGTATGATTCACGACAAGATCCATGACGATTTTCAAATGATGCTCATGTGCCTCAGAAAGAAGGCAGTCGAAATCCTCCATTGTTCCGAACTCCGTCATGATATCCTGATAATCGGATATATCATAGCCGTTGTCGTCGTTCGGCGATTTATAGACCGGAGAAATCCAGAGAACATCAACACCCAGTTTCTCAAGATAGTCAAGATGCCGGCGGATTCCGTTCAGATCCCCGATGCCGTCCCCATTGCTGTCCGCAAAGCTCCTCGGATAAATCTGGTATATAACAGCTTCCTTCCACCATGCTTTCTTTTCCGTATCCTTGTTGACAGGCATCATTTTTCCTCCATATCATTTTTATATTATTTTGCTTCGATTTTTTTGTTGTATGCGTCTTTGTTTTGCGACTTTGTTTTGCTGCTTTTGTTTTGCTGCTTTGTTTTGCTGCTTTTGTTTTGCTGCTTTTGTTTTGCGGCTTTTGCTTTGCTGTTTTGCTTTTTACTTCCTTTTTGTCCGGAGGCAGAGGTAATGTTCAGGATAAATCCTTTTTTTTCCCAGTGACCCGTCGACATTTTTGATTATAATGTCCTGGCATAATAAAATCTCCCGTAAATTTGACGAATAATTACACTATTATGACTTTTTTGCACTATTTTCAACTTTCGTCCCACCGCTGCGTATTTCTTACCGCAGCAACGGGACATTCGCGCCTCATCGCAGACTATGTTCATACAGCATCGTCTGTATTCTCTTCTTAATTCATCTCTATACCTGCGAAAAATTTGACATACGGCTGCGCCTATGGCAAAATAAGAAAAAAATTGACAGTTTTTCTGCCGGGGAGCGTAATATGGGAAATTTCTTTAATCCGGACAGCGGCGTTATGCGCGCACTCGGAAAACTTGCAGATCTTCTGATCCTGAATGTGCTGACCGTGATCCTGTGCCTTCCGGTTTTTACAGCGGGTGCTGCCTTTACAGCAATGCACTACGTTCTGTACCAGATGGTAAAGGATGAAGAATCCTATGTGGCCAAAACCTTTTTCCGTGAGTTTAAGGCAAATTTCAAAAAGGCAACTCTTGAATGGCTGATTGCTCTTGCTATTGCCGCCGTTTTAGCCGGCGATTTTTATCTGATGCGTCATTATCCGGCATATTTTCCGGCTTTCCTCACCGTTATCTTTTATTTACTGGCTTTTATCGTCCTGGCCGTTTTTCTATATGTTTTCCCCCTGACCGCAAAATTCGAGAATACGATCCGCGGAACCTTTCATAATGCGCTTCTCATCGTTCCCGGTTTTTTCCCGAGGACTCTCGGAATAGCTGCGGCTCACATCGTCACTTTTTTCTGCTTTTACCGTTTCCGCCAGATTCTTCCGCTGGCCTTCGTCTACTGCTTCACGGCACCCGGTTTCATTTCCGCCTTCCTGTATCGTCCGATTTTTGAGAAAATCGCGGCCCATTCCGCTTCCAAGAAAGCAACTGAAACCTCTGCAACCGACGCCTGTCCCGTTTCCCAGAAAGCAGCTGAAACCTCTGCAACCGACGCCTGTTCCGCTTTTCAGAAAACAGCTGAAGCCTCTGCAACCGACACTCGTTCTGCTTCGCCGGATGTATTTGACGCTTCTGACGAAAATTCAGATAAAAAATCAGCAACTTGATCATAAAGTAACTCTTGAACCGGCATGGTAAAATGTATATGATAAAAAGGGTCGGACTTATGCGATAAAGGTGCCCCCCTAAGGAGAAACTTTATGATAAGAAAATACCGTTACGGCACTCCGTTTGAAACTGATTCTGTCGTAAATAAAATGGAAACATCCGAAGACGCACTCCCCAATTTTACAGAAGAAAACGAAGACGGACGGCTTTCATTTTCCTGCACGCTGTCCGACGGCGACTGCGTATACGGTCTCGGCGAAAATGTCCGTGGCATCAATAAACGCGGGTGGATGTATGAAAGCCGCTGCCTCGACGATCCCGTCCATGTGGAAACGTGCCGCAGCCTTTACGCCGCACACAACTTTCTCATCGTTTCCGGAGAAAAAACCTTCGGCATTTTTCTGGACTATCCAGGTATTGTTTCCTATGATATTGGTTATTCGCATCTCGACCGTCTCGTCATCACGGTTGAGGATCCGGATCTCGACATTTATATCATTGACGGCATAAACGAACGTGAAATCGTCCGTGAGCTCCGGCATCTGACCGGAAGGAGCTACATTCCGCCGAAATGGGCTTTCGGCTACCAGCAGTGCCGGTGGAGCTATATGAGCGAGGATGAAATCCGCGATGTCGTTGATGGGCATCGCAAGAACCACATCCCGCTTGATGCCGTTTATCTCGATATTGATTATATGGATCATTACAAGGACTTCACGGTAAATGAAGAAACGTTCCCACAGTTCGACGCTTTCGTGAATTAAATGCGTGACGAACACGTCCGCCTCGTGCCGATTATTGATGCCGGCATAAAAATCGAAAAAGGCTATAAAGCTTATGAAGAAGGCGTAAAAAACGGTTATTTCTGCAAGAATGAGGACGGAACGGATTTCGTCGGCGGCGTTTGGCCGGGACGGGTTCATTTTCCGGATCCTTTAAATAAGAAGGCAAGGGAATGGTTCGGAGAAAGCTACCGCTTCCTTATTGATAAGGGAATCGAAGGCTTCTGGAACGATATGAACGAGCCGGCCCTCTTCTATTCGGCAGCCGGACTTGACCGCCTTTTCAATGAAGTGCGCAAATTCGAAAAACAGAATATGGAGATTTCCGTCTATAACGAATTTCTCGGCCTTGTCGGAGGCCTGCCCAACAACCGCGAAGACTATCTTCGGATTTATCACAATGCAGACGGCAAAAAAATCCGCCATGATAAGGTGCACAATCTATACGGCTACGGCATCACACGCGCTGCCGGCGAAGCATTTGAAAAGATCAGCCCGAAAAAAAGGATTCTTCTTTTCTCACGTTCCTCGTGCATCGGCATGCACCGCTACGCCGGCATCTGGATGGGAGACAATAAATCCTGGTGGTCGCATCTTTTAATGAACCTGAAGATGCTGCCTTCTCTCAACATGGTCGGAATCCTGTATACAGGTGCAGATATCGGCGGTTTCGGCGCAGATGCGACGGAGGATCTGGTTCTCCGCTGGACACAGCTTGCCGTTTTCAATCCGCTGATGCGCAATCACTCCGCAATGGGAACACGCCGGCAGGAAGCTTACCGCTTTGACCACACGGACGCTTTCCGGAAGATTATCGGCATCCGCTACAGCCTGATCCCCTACCTTTACAGCGAATTCATGAAAGCCGCTCTTACTGACGACATGATGTTCCGCCCGCTTTCTTTCGATTATCCCGGAGATACCTTTGCACGTCAGGTGGAAGACCAGGTTATGGTCGGAGACGGTCTTATGATTACACCTGTATATACGCAAAACGCCACAGGGCGCTATGTCTATCTGCCGGAACACATGCTGATGATCTGCGCCGCTTCGGCCGATGAGTATGAATGCCGGATTCTGGAGGCCGGACATCATTACATTGATATTCCGCTTAATGAAATGGCCTTTTTTCTTCGCCCCGGACATCTTCTGCCGCTTGTCAGGCCTGCGGAGTACGTTGACTGCCTGAATACTAAAAAGCTAAAGGTCATCGGCTGGAAGGGCGCCGCATCGTCTTACGATCTCTACGATGACGACGGCGAATCAAGAAATTATTCTTTAAATGACAGTCTCCGGACCATCTGTATTTCCAAAGACGGAGTACCGGAAGCAGAAGGCGGCGCCGCGCCGGAACTTTATGCAGAGCTGTACTAATACGGTTATGCGTACTTTTAATGTGCATCTCTTTATATATCTCAGCCGGAAAACGCAGAGCCATTCATCTTCCTGCGAGCGCATTCAAGGAAAAGAATCACGGCATAGCCGCAATACATTCCGGGAAATAATTATGGCACCGGTGCAGACGCATTCCGAAAGGGAATTATAGTGCAGACGCAAACGAATCCGGGAAGGGAATGATGATACAGGCGAAGCGGTACTTCGCCGGAAAGGGGCAGCATCGTGATCACGATCAAGGAGATCTCGAAAATACTCGGTCTTAGCACCACGACCGTCTCCAATGTCATTCATGGGAAGACAGGTGAGGTATCGCCGGAAACAATTTTAAAAGTACGGGATATCCTTGATAAGTATGATTATGTCCCGAATATCAGCGCACGCAACCTTGCCCAGAACGAATCAAAAATCATCGGCCTGGCCATGAAATCCCGGTCCGATAAATACGAGAATTTTATCAAAGATCCTTTTGTATCCGAACTGATCGGAGGGATTGAAAAAACCGTGCGGCGTCTCGGATATTTCATGATGATTTATATTTCCAATGATGTTGCCGATCTTTTAAAACAGGTTTCCACATGGAACGCCGACGGCCTGCTGCTGCTCGGCATGCTGGGCGATGACGGCATCCGGATCCACGAGAAATATAAGAAACCTTTTGTCTGCATCGACACCTACTATATTCCCGAATTCCATGATTTCGTCAATATCGGTCTGGAAGATGAAAAGGGAACTTATGATATCGTCAAATACATGATTGACTGCGGTCACAGGAAAATTGCTTTTTTTGCGGATAACTGCATCGGCGTCGACTATGAGCGCTTTAAGGGCTACCGCAAGGCACTGAAGCAGGCCGGAATCCGTTATGAGGAAAAAAAGGACTTTTTTATGTTCCGCCCCGGACCGGAAGAACGGGAAAAGAGCTTTGAGGAACTCTGCTCCCGGTCTTCTGAATATACGGCCATGTTCTGCGCCTCGGATTATTATGCCATCCTGATGATGAACGAGCTTTCCGACCGTGGCATCCGCGTGCCGCAGGATATTTCCGTTGCCGGTTTTGACGATAATCTTCTCGCCCAGCTGCATCGTCCCGCCTTAACGACCGTCCATCAGGATGTCGAAGGCAAAGGCATCATCGCAGCTGAAACGCTGGTCAAAATGATCAAAGGCGAAAAGATACGCAAACGCAGCCTTCTCCTTCCGACCGAGCTTCGGATACGCGAAAGTGTCTGCGATTTAAAATCAGCAAAATAAAAACCCGTACCGCTCTGGTCATTTATTCTCCAATAATTATTTCCTTCTCTCCTGCCGGAGACATAATCGCTAATGTAAATTGTGAATTTTAAGCATTTGTTGTTGATTAATTTTACCGTCCGTGTTATATTACGAATGTAGTTTAACTTATGCGCAAAAGTTGCAACTTGCTTTTCGCGGTTCTCGAGGTAAAATACACAACAAAAAGGAGCAGGAGAAAATGAAGAAAAAGTTATTATCTGCATCACTGGTAGGCGTTCTCGCCGTTACTATGCTGGCTGGCTGCGGAAGCAGTTCGTCAACAACATCCACAGCAGCTTCCACTGCAACAGCATCCACAGCAGCTTCGGCTGCAACATCCACTGCAGCCTCAACGGCAGCTTCAACAGCAACTTCCTCAACAGCGGCATCAGGCACTTCTCTTCGTCTGGTCAACGGCAAGATCGAAGTCGATTCACAGCTGAAAGAGCTCGCAGCAGCTTATCAGAAAGAGACCGGAGTTGAAGTCCAGATCGAATCCATGGGCGGCGGCGTAGATATTCAGTCAACACTGAAAGGCTATTATCAGGCTGATAACATGCCGGACATCTTTGTCTGCGGCAGCGACTCAGATTTCAAGAACTGGACAGGGCATCTTGCTGATATGAGCTCTGAATCCTGGGTATCGGATACAGACGGCGCTTACAAGGATTCTGACGGAAAGACCGTCGGCTTCCCGTACACGACAGAAGCTATCGGACTTGCCTACAACGCAGATCTTCTGACGAAAGCCGGAATCGATCCGAAGTCCATTACCGGACCGGACTCTCTTCAGAAAGCTTTTGAAACTCTTGACAGCAAGAAAGCAGATCTCGGCCTTACGGCAGTCATCGGCTACTGCGCAGAACCGACCAACCTTTACTGGTCAACAGGCAACCATCTCTTCGGCGTTTACCTTGACGCAGGCCTTAAGAGAGATGACACTAAGTACATCGACATGCTCAATAACGGCGGCGCACTTGATTCAACACGTTTTGCAGATTATGCTAACATGATCGCGCTCTTCAACAAATATTCAGATCCGTCACTCCTTGTTTCCGGCACTTATGATCAGCAGATCCTGAACTTCGCTTCCGGAAAATATGCGTTTGTGACACAGGGTTCCTGGATCGGCGCAACAATGACATCGAATGATGCTGATCAGTACAAGGCAGCAGGAAACTTCAAAGTCGGAATGCTTCCGTACGCATTTGAAGACGGCATCGACACAATCCAGACAAATACCCCGTCCTGGTGGGCAGTATATGACGGCAAGAACGCAACAGCAGCCAAGGCATTCCTTGCATGGTGCGCAGGTGATGAAGGACAGCAGTACCTCGTTAAGAAAGCCGGATTTGTAAGCCCGTTCAAGAGCTGCACATATGTTGCTGACGATCCGTTCGCTCAGACAATCGTTGATTACACGGCCGCCGGCAAGACCTCCGCTTGGCATTGGCTCCAGATGAAGGATGGCATTGCCCAGAACGCAACCGGCCAGGTTTATGCAGATTTCGCTTCCGGCTCCATCGCAGATGCGACCGCATTTGCATCAACAATGGCTCAGGTCTGCAAGCAGTACTACGCTTCATAAGCATCACATAAGCAGCTGTACACACATATTTGAAAAAACAGGGCGGCAATTAATTGCCGCCCGCATTTTTCAGGAGGGCATAAATGAATAAAAATACTGCAGCCAATAAGCTGGTTTCTCCTATTCTTATGGCAGGCGGCATCGTTCTGATCCTG
>DCDB01000339.1 GCA_002316215.1 Lachnospiraceae bacterium UBA1066
CTGGATATCGGCGGCGTGCGGAAACCTCTGGCGGAAATCAATGACGAAGACAGGAAAATCGCAAAAGAAGCAGCCGCAATGATTGACGAAGCGATAGCTAAGTACTGCTGAACTTAAAAGGCAGGCAACAGTTTTAGAAAAATGAGGGGGCAAAGGATGCAGGGCGACTTTATTACGAATATAAAATCCATGTATAACCAGTTTTCCCGGACAGAGAAAAAAGTGGCCGATTATATTCTCAAGAATCCCACGGAAGTTCCGTTCATGTCCATTACCGATCTGGCGGATGCCTGCGGGGTCGGGGACACAACTGTTTTCCGCCTATGCCGGACACTGGATCTTAAAGGCTACCAGGAATTCAAGATGATGCTTTCCTTAAGCATCACGAACGACGAGGAAAAAACAGAACAGTACTCCGGAAACATCAATCTTAAAGATGATTTTCCGACGGTCGCGCAAAAAGTCCTGAACACAAATGTCGCAGCTTTAAACGAAACCTATTCTCTTCTTAATTATGAAGACATGGACAAAGCCATCCGCTATCTCCGCGATGCGGAAAGGGTATTCTTCTTCGGAGTCGGAGCAAGTCTCCTCACGGCAATGAAGGCCATGAACAAATTTCTCCGGATCGAGTCCAAGGTTTACTGCTATGAAGATTCCCACATGCAGCTGATGGCCGCCTCTATGCTGGGGCCGAAGGACGTGGCTTTCATTTTCTCCTACTCCGGTTCGACAAAAGATACGATTGAAATCGCGAAGAACGCCAGAGCAGGAAAGGCGCACATCATCTGTATCACACGTTTCATAAAATCTCCGCTGACCGCGTATGCCGATATACTGCTTCTTTCCGGGGCAAATGAAGGCCCGCTGCAGGGAGGTTCAACTTCCGCAGAAATCAGCCAGCTTTTCCTTATTGATATTTTGTATATGGAATACTACCGCAGATATTTTGATTCCTGCAGCAGAACAAATAAAATCACTTCAGAGTCCGTTGTGGAACGGCTGGTCTGATCCCAAGTTAAAACCGGCTAAAGAGATTTCTGAAATACTATTACTTATCTGGAAGAGGACAAGAGATGGAAAAGGACGAGTTACTGAAATCAATTAAAGGCAGACTGATCATCTCCTGTCAGGCCCTGCCGGGCGAACCGCTGTATGATGGAGACCGCTCGCTCATGCCCTACATGGCGGAGGCGGCAAAAAGAGCCGGAAGTCCGCTGATACGGACAAATTCCATCCGGGATGTCATCGGAATCAAGAATACCACGGGTCTTCCGGTTATCGGTCTGATCAAAAAGCAATATGAAGGTTATGAGCCGTACATCACGCCGACGATGGCCGAAGTTGATGCCCTTGCTCTTGCCGGAGCGGATATCATCGCTCTCGACATGACCGACAGGATCCGGGGAGACGGCCTTACCTCCGTACAATTCTTCAAATCCGTCAGAAAAAAATATCCGGAACGCATTTTCCTCGCTGATATTTCCACTGTCGAAGAAGGAAAGGCAGCCGCTTCTGCCGGAGCTGACTTAGTCAGCACAACGATGAGCGGCTATACTGCAGAAAGCCCGAAACTTGAGGGGCCGGATTTCAGGCTGGTCGAAACGCTTGTGAAAGAAGTGAATGTCCCCATTCTTGCGGAAGGAAGAATCCACACTCCCGAAGATGCGGTTAAAATGCTGAAGCTCGGCGCCTATGCCGTTATTGTGGGCGGCGCCATCACAAGACCTCTTGAAATCGCACAGCGCTTCATGAATGCAGTAAACGAAGCTGCTTCCTGAAAACAGGTTTTGCAAGGAACGCTATAGCATCTTCCGGACAGATTCCAGTCGGAAACACACAGATTCAGGCGCCTCTCATTAAAGACAAGACTATGTTTTCCACGGAGGATTTCCAAATGAGAATTGCAGTGGCCGATATCGGCGGAACAGCTGTCAAATGCGGGATCTTTGAGAATGGGAAGCTTTCACAGGTTCATGAATTCCCGACAGATGCCCTGCAGGGCGGAAAAGCCGTTATTAACAGTGTAATAAATGCTCTTGCGCAGCTTCCGGATTTTCAGGCTGTCGGCATCAGCACCGCCGGACAGGTGAATGAAAAAACCGGCTGCATCATTTATGCGAATGATAATCTCCCTGACTATACAGGAATGAATCTGAAAGAGATTTTCGAAAACAGATTCCATGTCCCGGCTGCTATCCTGAACGATGTCAATGCCGCAGCCCTGGGCGAAGCATTCAGCGGCGCCGGCGAGGGATTGAACGATTTCCTGATGCTGACTTACGGAACAGGTGTCGGAGGAGCCATTGTCATCGACGGGAAACTTTTCACCGGAAAGAGCTGGTCAGCCGGTGAATTCGGGGGAATAGTCGTGCATCCCGAAAAAATGATCCGCGGCTCCGGTTTCTCAGGCTGCTATGAAAATTACGCCTCTGTAACAGCTCTTGTCCGGCAGGCTCAGGATTATTATCCGGAAATCACGGACGGGCGGATGATATTTGAAAATATCCGCATCCCTTCAATAAAAGATATCCTGGACAAATGGATTTTTGAGGTTGTGATCGGGCTTGTCACCCTGTCGCACATTTTCAATCCGTCCGCCATTATACTGGGCGGCGGTATCATGTCACAGCAATATGTAATAGATCAGATTCGGTTAACCTTAAGGCCCTATCTGGCCGGCGGTTTTCAGGATACAGCTATTCTCCAGGCAGGTTTAGGCAACCGGGCAGGTATGACGGGAGCGGCAGCGGCCGCCCTGGAGCGGATCAAAGGGAAACTTTCCCCATGCATTTAGAACCGTCTCAAAGAAAAAAAAAGCAAATTTTTTAAGGAGGAAGCAATATGAAAAAGGAATTTAAGAAAGTCCTTGCAGGGATTCTTGCAGGGGGAATGGCACTCTCCATGGCGGCCTGCGGCAGCGGAACAGCAACAACTTCAACAGCAGCGACTTCAACAGCGACATCTGCGACGACATCTACGGCATCCGCAGCTGCAGCCTCTAAAGCGACAACTTCTACCGCAGCTTCTGCAGAAACAAAATCCACAGCAACAGCATCCGGCGCTTCATCAGCAGCTACCGCTATCACACTCTGGACATATCCGATCGGCAACTTTAAGGATTCCGCAACAGTCGAAGGTTTCATAAAGAGCTTCAATGAGAAATACCCGAACATCACTGTAACCGTTGAATATCTTGACTACAAGAACGGCGACGATCAGGTCAACACGGCGCTTGAAGCAGGCACGGCTCCCGATGTCATCATGGAAGGACCGGAACGTCTGGTTTCCAACTGGGGTGCCAAGGGCAAGATGGTGGATATCTCCGATCTCTGGACAGATGAAGCTGCAAAAGACATCGCCGCTACTTCCCAGGCAGTCGTCAATGCCTGCAAGAATTCTTCCGGCGTTTATTATGAATACCCGCTCTGCATGACGACACACTGCATGGCAATCAACTATGAAGTCTTTGAGAAGGCAGGCGCTCTCCAGTACATCGATCAGACGAACCGCACCTGGACAACTGAGAACTTCATCAAAGCCTGCCAGGCAGTCCGTGATTCCGGCCTCGTCCAGACACCGGGCGTCGTCTACTGCGGCGGCCAGGGCGGCGATCAGGGCACACGCGCTCTTGTCACGAACCTTTACGGCGCTTCTTACACCAATGCAGAACATACGGAATACACGATCAATTCCGAAAAAGGCGTCAAAGCTTTAAAGCAGCTCGTTTCCATGACACAGGATGGTTCTTTAAGCTATGATGCAGGTATCGTTGCATCGGATGAACTTCAGCTCTTCGCTAACGGCACTTCCGCAATGACGCTCGCATGGAATGCATCAAATGAAGCCACCTATGCAAGCCAGGTTTCCTTTACGCCTTATGCAATGGCCTTCCCGACCGATTCCGGCGATCCGCAGCTCTGCGGCGGCATCTGGGGCTTCGGTATCTTCGACAACAAGGATGCAGCCAAAATTGCAGCAGCCAAGCAGTTCATTCAGTTCATCTGCGACGATGCAACACAGGGACCGACATCTGTAAAAGCAACAGGTTTCTTCCCGGTCCGCTCTTCCTTCGGCAACGTTTATGCCGGAACTGCTGATGAAACAAGAATGACGACCTATTTAAGCTTCATGAAATATCTCGGCGATTACTACAACGTAACCCCGGGCTGGACGGAACAGAGAACAGCCTGGTGGAATATGCTTCAGCAGGTCTTCAACGGAACAGATGCTCAGACGGCAGCCGATGCCTTCGTACAGACCTCCAATGCGGCTATCGCATCCGCAAATTCCTGAGCATCTCCGGCACATTAAGTATGCACCAATAGTTTTTACCGCAAGTTTTCGCAGCGCCGCGGCAGCCGATTTTCTTCTCAAGGCTTTGCCGATATCGAAGGAATGGGCTGCCGCCGCTGCTTCCGGTTCTGTAATTCATCAGTAGATTAATTTTTTCAGCCTTTCGCATTCTTAGGAGTACACAGACACTCCCGGACACGGAAGCCGCTTCCAAACCGCATGACTTCCCTATCCGAAATCCACTTTTTCTTCACTCCTTTCAATATCCGCCATCTGTTTCGTATCCGTATACTGCATCTTTACCGTAATCCGAAAGTGAGGTTCCCAAATTGTCCAGAAATCCGGCTCAGACTTCGAGAAGCAAGGTTCTTGTAAGGCGCGAAGCTTTCTCGGCTTATATGTTCCTGCTCCCGACATTAATCGTATTCACGGGTTTCGTCATTATCCCGATGATCCTGTGTCTTATTAACAGCTTCTTTAATTACACGTCGACGACATTTTCCTTCATCGGCCTGGGAAATTATCAGAAGATGTTTCAAGACCCTGTCTTCCTGCGCGCCCTGCTCAACACTCTCCTGATCGTCGTTGTTTCCGTACCCGTGGTCACGATTTTCTCCCTCTGGGTCGGCTCGGCAATCTACAAGATGAGTGCGAAATGGACTTCATTTATGCGCTGCATCTTCTATCTCCCGGTCGTTACCGGCACCGTGGCGGTCACGGTTGTCTGGAAATGGATGTTTAGCCAGTACACAGGCATTTTCAACTACGTCCTTAAAAGCGCGGGCATCATTTCACGGAATGTCAGCTGGCTGGGAAATGAAAAAACGGCCATCTGGTGCATCATCCTGATCCTGTTCACAACTTCGATCGGCCAGCCGATCGTCCTGTATGTTTCCGCTTTAGGAAATGTCGACCAGTCGCTGGTTGAAGCGGCGGAAGTTGACGGCGCCACGAATTTTCAATGCTTCTGGCGGATCAAATGGCCTCAGATTATGCCGACAACGCTTTATATCCTGGTCATCACAACCATTAATTCTTTCCAGTGCTTCGCACTTATCCAGTTGCTGACATCCGGCGGACCGAACAATTCGACGCAGACGATCATGTACTACATTTACTACCAGGCTTTCAAGCTCGACCAATTCGGCTACGGCAATGCCATGGGTATCATCCTGGCGGCCATCATTGCGATCTTCTCAGCCGTACAGTTCAAGTTTGCTAAATCAGGAAATTGACGGAGGCTAAGTCATGATAAAAGCAAAAAAGAAATCCGCATACGAAATTGTCTCCATCATCATCCTGGCGATTCTGGCCCTGCTCTTCATTTTCCCGATTTACTGGATTATTACAGGATCTCTCAAAACCGCGCAGCAGATTAACGCCGTTACCCCGGAATGGTTCCCGATATCCGCCACGCTGGATAACTATGTAAGGCTCTTCCAGCAGCCGGCTCTTCTGTGGCTTCTCAACACGGTCATCATGGCTGTCGCGGCTATGGCCCTCACGTGCTTTACGGCGGCCCTCTCCGGCTACGTCCTGGCAAAAAAGAGATTCGTCGGCCGGAACTTCATTTTCACGCTGATGGTCTGCGCAATGGCACTGCCGAAACAGGTTATCCTGATTCCGCTGCTTAAGGAAATGTCCGTTCTCGGAATCCATAACACGCTGCTCGCTGTTATTCTTCCGACAGTCGGCTGGCCGTTCGGCGTCTTCCTGATCAAACAGTTTTCCGAAGGCATACCGACGGAGCTTTTGGAAGCCGCACGCATCGACGGTTCCGGCGAATGGAAAACATTTACGAATGTCGTCCTGCCGATCATCAAGCCCGGCATCGGCGCTCTCGCGATTTTCACTTTCATCAGTTCGTGGAATGATTACTTCCTGCAGTTGATCATGCTGAACAGCAAGAATAATCTGACGATCTCGCTCGGCATTGCGAAGATGCAGGCGGAAATGGCAACGGATTACGGCATCATCATGGCAGGCGCAGCTCTCGCCGCCGTCCCGATCATCATCGTGTTCCTGGCCTTCCAGAAGTACTTCACGCAGGGCATCACGATGGGGGCTGTCAAGGGATAAATGAAAAAGGTTTCCGCCCCGGGTATTTCATAGAATATTTTCTTCAAGCTTTCCGCCCCGGATATTTCATAGCATATTTTCT
>DCDB01000293.1 GCA_002316215.1 Lachnospiraceae bacterium UBA1066
GCAACAGAAGGCTCCCTGATCACAATTCCCTTGCCCCTGGAATACACAAGGATATTGGACGAACCAAGATCAATTCCTATATCTGTAACAGGCATTTTTCCTCCCCGCAGCCGGATGGCAGCCGCTGCCTTTCATTTTCCGAAACAGGTACTGAAGTTATTCTAGCATGAATCCGTTTATGTCTTCAATGGATGGATGCGAATTTCTCAAGTTCCTTTTTAATATAAGCTCCGGTATAAGAAACGGAATTTCCCGCCACCTCTTCCGGTGTTCCATAGGCTACCAGCGTCCCGCCCTTATCCCCGCCTTCCGGTCCGAGATCAATGATATAATCCGCAGTCTTAATGACATCAAGGTTATGTTCGATGACAACAACCGTATTTCCGTCCGTCGTAAATCGCTGCAGGATGTCGATCAGCTTATGGACATCTGCAAAATGAAGCCCGGTCGTCGGTTCGTCGAGAATATAGATAGTTCTGCCCGTAGGCCGTTTCGAAAGCTCCGTTGCCAGCTTTATGCGCTGGGCCTCTCCTCCGGAAAGTTCTGTGGAAGGCTGCCCCAGGCGGACGTAGCCGAGACCGACATCAAAAAGCGTCTGGATTTTATTCTTTATCCTCGGCAGATGCTCGAAAAAGCCAAGAGCTTCCTCGACCGTCATATTGAGGACGTCGTAAATATTTTTTCCTTTATATTTGACTTCCAGCGTTTCGCGGTTATAGCGTTTCCCATGGCACACATCGCAGGGTACGAAAACATCCGGAAGAAAATGCATTTCGATCTTTACGATCCCGTCTCCCTGGCAGGCCTCGCATCTTCCGCCTTTGACGTTAAATGAAAATCTTCCCTTTTTATAACCCCTGACCTTGGCATCTGTCGTTCCGGCAAAAAGATCGCGGATCATATCAAAAACGCCAGTATAAGTCGCCGGGTTGGAACGCGGGGTTCTTCCGATCGGGGACTGGTCTATGTTGATGACCTTGTCCAGGTTCTTAATCCCGTAGATTTCTTTATGCTTTCCCGGTACCTCATGGGCCCGGTTGAGATCGCGCGCGAGCCTCTTATAGAGAATTTCATTTATGAGGGAACTCTTGCCTGATCCTGAAACACCCGTCACGCAGGTAAAGACGCCGAGCGGAATGTCAACATCCAGGTTTTTCAGGTTGTGGACGGCTGCGCCGCGCACTTTAAGCCAGCCGGTCGGCGTCTTGCGGACAGAAGGTACCGGAATGGACAGGCGGCCGCTTAAGTATTGGCCGGTGACGGAATCCGGTATCTGCATGATTTCCTCCGCTGTCCCGATTCCCACCAGATGTCCGCCGTGCTCTCCTGCCCCGGGACCGATGTCCACGACGCAGTCCGCCGCCCGCATTGTCTCTTCATCATGTTCGACGACGATCAGGGTATTGCCTAAATCGCGCAGCGCCTTAAGCGTGGCAAGCAGCTTGCCGTTGTCTCTCTGGTGCAGGCCGATACTGGGTTCATCCAGTATATACGCAACTCCGACAAGACCGGAACCGATCTGGGTTGCCAGACGGATGCGCTGAGCTTCTCCTCCGGAAAGACTTCCGGTGGCTCTTGAAAGCGTCAGGTAATCCAGCCCGACATCCGCCAGAAACTTCACCCTTGCGTGGATTTCCTTCAATATGGCGTCACCGATCGCCGCCTGCGTTTTCGTGAGCTTCAGCTTTTCAATAAAGCTCAGCAGCCGCGTAATGGAAAGATCCGTAACTTCAATAATATTCTTTCCTCCAACCGTCACAGCCAGTGCCGAAGGCTTGAGCCTCTGGCCGTGGCAGACCGGGCAGGGAGTAATCCGCATGAATTTCTCATACTCCTGCTTCGACCAGTCCGATGAGGTTTCGCGGTAGCGTCGCTCCACATTGGCAATCAGCCCTTCGAAGGCAACATCATATACCCCGACGCCGCGCTGTCCGCGGTAATGCACTTTGACTTCTTTTCCGCCCGTACCGTAGATCAGGATTTTCTTGATTCTCGGCGGATATTTATAGTACGGAGTATCCAGACTGAACTCGTATTCCTTTGCAAGAGCTTCCAGGATCGCATGCGTAAATGAAGAATCGTCAGAAGCGGACTGCCATCCCATGACCTGAATGGCGCCTGCGTTTAACGAAAGCGTATGGTCCGGAATCATGAGTTCAGGGTCAAATTCCATCTTATAGCCTAATCCCGCGCACTCCGGGCAGGCTCCGAAAGGATTATTGAAGGAAAAGCTTCTGGGCTCAATTTCATCAATGCTGATGCCGCAGTCCGGGCATGAAAAAGAAGAACTGAGGCTTAGGATATTTCCGTCCATGGTATCTACTTCCAAAAGCCCTTCCGAAAGACCCAGAACAGTTTCGATAGAGTCGGTCAGACGCTTCTCAATACCCGGCTTTATGACAAGCCGGTCGACTATGATCTCAATATTGTGCTTGATATTTTTATCAAGCTGTATTTCTTCAGAGAGCTCATACATATTGCCGTCTGCGATGACGCGGACGTAGCCGCTCTTTTTTGCCTGCTCAAAAATTTTTTCATGACGCCCTTTTCGCCCCCGGACCACAGGAGCCAGAAGCTGGATTTTCGTTTTCTCGGGAAACGCCATGATCTTATCCACCATCTGGTCGACCGACTGTTTTTCAATGACCCGGCCGCAGTTCGGGCAGTGCGGGATCCCGATCCTTGCATAGAGAAGTCTCAGATAGTCATAGATCTCCGTTACGGTTCCGACCGTCGACCGCGGATTGCGGTTGGTCGATTTCTGGTCGATTGAAATTGCCGGCGGAAGGCCTTCAATGCTTTCTACATCCGGCTTCTCCATCTGCCCCAGGAACTGCCTTGCATAAGAAGAAAGCGACTCCATATAGCGCCGCTGTCCTTCCGCATAAATCGTATCAAAAGCAAGGGAACTCTTGCCGGATCCGGAAAGCCCCGTCAAGACTACCAGCTCATTCCGCGGGATGTCAACATCCAGGTGCTTCAGATTATTCTCATTCGCACCGCGGATCTTTATGCATTTCTTTTCTTCCATATAAAAAAACGCCTCCATTATCCGTGGGGACTGTCCCCACGATGCAGTTGGGGACTGTCCCCAAAAGTTCCCCAAAGGTTCTATAGCAGGAAACCGGAAAGAACCGTATTGCTGATATCTGCGCCGCGGGACGTCAGGAAATACCTGCCGCCTGAATGCTCCATCAGCCCTTCTTTTTCATATTTCTCAAGAGTTTCGCCGTAAACAGACAGAAGGTCAAGTGAGAAAGCCTTTTTAAATGCTTCCGCCGTTATGCCGTCATTCATCCTGAGACCTAAGAACATGAATTCCTCCACCTCATCTTTCACTGACAATTCTTCGATATCTTCCGTAATATCGCGTGGAGATGCGCTATGGTCAAGATAATATGAGAGCCTGGAAGTATTTTTCCATCGTGTACGGTCAAGAAATGAAGCCGCTCCTATTCCGAAGCCCAGATAATCCCCGCGTCTCCAATAACGGACGTTATGGCGGCATTCGAATCCCGGACGCGCATAATTGGATATCTCGTACTGACGGTATCCCCGCAATGCCAGAAGCTTCTTCGTAAGATGATACATTCCGCGTTCCGCATCCTCATCCGGAAGGTCAAGTTTTCCTGCGTTCTTCATTTCATAGAAAGGCGTGCCTTTTTCTACGATCAGGCTGTAGGCGCTGATATGCTCTGGGGAAAGATCCGCCGCAGCATTCAGTGTTTCCGTAAAACCGCCGACAGTCTGTCCGGGAATTCCGGACATAAGATCAATATTAATGTTCTTTATTCCGGCTTCGCGAAGAGCTTCATAGCCGGAAAGAAACTGGCCGTAGGTATGGATCCTTCCCAGAGCCTTCAGCTCTTCTTCATGAACCGACTGCAGTCCCAGGCTGACCCTGTTTATATAATTAAAGCAAAAGGAAAGAAGTGCCTCCGAAATTGTTCCCGGATTCACCTCAATTGTTATCTCCGCATCCTTCTCAACATGAAAAGTATCGTGCACCGCCTTCATAACGGCAGAAAGACTGTCCGCCGGCATGACAGACGGCGTCCCTCCGCCTAAAAAGACAGTAGAAACCGTCCGGTTTCCCGCTGTCTCGCCGTATGCCCGGATCTCACGCACAAGCGCCCTGGCATACAGCCTCTTCGTATCTTCATCCGCCGGAGCGGAAAGGAAATCGCAGTACAGGCATTTTCGTACACAGAACGGAAAATGCAGATAAAGGCCAAGCGCTTTTTTTTCTTCTTCTATTGAAATCATTCTTCATCCAGCTTCAGGACATTTAAAAAAGCGTCCTTCGGGATCTCGACGTTTCCAATCTCCCTCATCTTCTTTTTGCCCTCTTTCTGTTTCTCAAGAAGCTTCCGCTTTCTCGAAATATCGCCGCCGTAACATTTTGAAAGAACGTCCTTGCGAAGCTCACGCACCGTTTCGCGTGCGATAATCTTAGAGCCGATAGCGGCCTGGATCGGAATATCGAAAAGCTGCCTCGGTATCTCATCCT
Organism: Lachnospiraceae bacterium UBA1066; assembly: GCA_002316215.1. Classification (GTDB taxonomy): domain Bacteria; phylum Bacillota; class Clostridia; order Lachnospirales; family Lachnospiraceae; genus Chordicoccus. Next base: position 4,511 of record DCDB01000293.1, read on the forward strand.
TCAGCTTCTGGCACATTTTCGAGCCGCGTTCATAAGCTCCCGGTGCATAAACAATAAAAGAAAGAGCATCCACGGCTTCATGATTCACCAGGATGTCAAGCTTGACCAGGTCACTTTTTTCATAGCCGCACAGTTCATAATCAAACGACGCATAGCCGCGCGAACGGCTCTTTAATGCATCGAAAAAGTCGTAAATAATCTCATTCAGCGGCAGCTTGTACTTGAGGACGGCGCGCGTCGTCTCGATATATTCCGTACCCTCATAGATACCGCGTCTTTCCTGGCAGAGCTTCATGATTGCCCCTATATACTCAGTCGTAAGCATCACTTCCGCCTGCACCCACGGTTCCTCGATATATTCAATCTCCGAAGGATTCGGAAGATTCGACGGATTCGTAAGGTCAAACTCCTCGCCGTTTGTCTTATGTACTTTATAAATGACGGACGGAGCCGTCGTCACAAGGTCCAGATCATATTCCCGCTCCAGTCTTTCATTTACGACATCCAGATGCAGAAGGCCGAGGAATCCGCAGCGAAAACCAAAACCCAGAGCCTGGGATGTTTCCGGCTCGTACTGCAAAGAGGCATCGTTAAGCTGAAGCTTCTCAAGCGCGTCCCGAAGCTCCGGATATCTGGCAGAGTCCTCCGGGTAAATTCCGCAGTAAACCATAGGCTGGGGTTCTTTGTAGCCGGGAAGCGCTTCCTTACAGGGATTGTCCGCATCGGTAATGGTATCGCCGACACGGCTTTCCTTAAGATCCTTGATACTGGCTGTCATGTAACCGACCATGCCGGTCTCAAGCACCTCGCAGGAAATAAACTGTCCCGGCGCAAAATATCCGACCTCCACAACCTCAAAAACTGCACCGGTCGCCATCATCCTGACACGGGAGCCTTTCTTCATGCTTCCGTCGATAATCCGGCAGAAAACAATAACTCCTCTGTAGGAGTCATAGAGGCTGTCAAAAATCAAGGCTTTCAGCGGCTTTTCCGGATCTCCGGAAGGCGGCGGCAGCTTATGCACGATTTCTTCAAGAACCGCATGGACATTTTCGCCTGTTTTTGCGGAAATCCTTGGCGCATTCGCAGCTTCAATCCCGATGACGTCCTCGATTTCCTGGGCGACTTCATCGGCATGCGCGCTCGGAAGATCAATTTTATTGATAACCGGAACGATTTCAAGGTCATGATCCAGCGCCAGATAAACATTTCCCAGCGTCTGCGCCTCTACTCCCTGCGTGGCATCCACGACAAGAACCGCTCCGTCGCAGGCGGCAAGGCTCCGCGAAACCTCATAATTAAAGTCCACATGCCCGGGCGTATCAATCAGATTCAGGACATACTCGCCGCCATCGTCCGATTTATAGACCGTGCGCACCGTCTGGGCTTTAATTGTAATGCCGCGTTCACGCTCCAGATCCATATTATCAAGAACCTGCTCCTGCATCTCACGCTCAGTTAAAAGGCCGGTCATTTCGATAATCCGGTCGGCCAGTGTCGATTTGCCGTGATCGATGTGGGCAATAATGCAAAAATTCCTTATTTTACTCTGATCCATTCTTCTTTCCTCAGCCGGAAAACCATTTTGTCCGGCTTCCTTCATTTAACGATACGTGTTATTCTAGCAGAAACTTTCAGGCATTGCAATTCCATAAACACACAGCCGGAACGGCTAGCGTATAACTGACTGCGCCATACGGTGATAGGTATGGCGGACTCCTCTGACAGCGACCGAGTAGGCCAGGATATCCTCAGGCAGGGCTATGCCCCCGTAACCGGCATCTCCGATATGATGAATGTCCGCTCCCGCCATCTTGCACATGAGCGCGATTCTCTTTACCGTATCCGTATCCGCGCCCTCCTGCGATGTCCCGACAGCCGTCATCACAAGCGCTCCTCTTTCGTGAGCGTATACTGTCAGTTTTCTGATATATTCCATCGTAGTACCCGGAACCGTTCCCGGTGCCGGAAGAAGGATAATATCCGCTCCCGCGGAAATGAACGCCGAAACGTCCTGTTCCGTAATAATGCTTTCACCGCTTTCCGTCAGGATCCCCGAACCGTGCATCTTCCCCGCGATCAGGACGGCGCGGCTGCCCACGGCTTCTTTCATCTCTTCAAGGCTTTTTATGATATTCCGGTTGCTGACGCCCATGCCGGGATTTCCGGTCAGGACAATAAAATCCGCACCCATGGCAACGGCCTTTTCCGCATTTACAGCCGTCGCCATCCTGCCTCCCGTCATTTTCCACATCGTATCCGCAGACGAAGCGGCCTGTTTTTCATCGGCAGGCTCAAGGTTAATACCGATTTTCCGCCCCGTGAGTCGTTTCAGCTCGCGGATGGTCTCTTCTTCCGGCACTTCCGGCAGGGCACGGATAACCGGATGGCAGACATCAAACATATTAAGTATCAGAAGATCCGCACCCATGGCGGCTGCAAATTCCGCATTCGTCACATCCCCGAGCATCGGCTGGAGCGTTCCGATCGTTTCGGCTGCCAGCACACGCCCCTCGCTTCCGGCTATGGATTCCAGGAATTCCTCTTTACTGAAACTCTGCATCTCACTGCCCGCGCACGAAATTAAGCGTTTGACCATTTTGAACCTCCTCTGTATCGTCTTTTCTTCCGAAGACTCTGTGTGAAATGGAAAGAACGGTTCTCCCCGAAGCTGCTTTCTTAAGGGCGGAAATCACCTTCTCTTCTGTTTCCGTATCAAGATTCGACGTTATCTCATCCAGAAGGAGAATCTGCGGATCATGCACAATGGCGCGAGCAATGGAAAGAAGCTGGATCTGGCCCTGGGAAAACAATTCTTCACTGTATAAAGTATCAAGTCCGCCGGGGAACTCCGAAACGCTCTGCGAAAGCCCGGAAATCTCAAGAGCCCTCTGCACTTTCTCTTCCGGAACAGAGCCGTCTTTAAGCGTAACCTGATCCCGGACGCTTCCGGGAATCTGCCGGAAGGCCTGTTCCACATAACCGATCAAAGAGGCCCTGACACTGTCCGGAAGCTCATTTACGGGCTTCCCGAATATCCTGACGCTGCCCTCCTTGGGATTGTAAAGACCCAGAATCAGCTTAAAGACCGTGCTTTTTCCGAGACCTGTGCGCCCGGTCAGTGTGACCGTCTCGCCTTTTCGAATAATAAAACTTAAATCCTCAAGTATTTCCCTGTCTCGCGTATAGCCGAAAGCTACGTGCGAAAATTCGATGGCTGTTTCCTGTATTTTGCTGTCCGAAATTTTGTCATCCTGGATTTTTTCGTCCCAGGTTTTGCCGTCCCGGCTCTTCAGGCTCTGCAAAGAACCGGCTGCATTCCCGCCGCATTCCGGCGTTTCGGCGTTATCCCTGATGCATACCGGTCCGTCTTTTTCCAGCGTCTCATTTCTCTCTTCAGGGGGCATCTTTCTCTCCGGCGTCTCCAAAAATTCATTTATCCGGAAAATGCCCGCAGCCGCAGACTGGATATTCTGGATTTCCATTCCGATACTTTCCAGGGGATCGAAGACTTTCCCCACATAGCTGATGACCGCCACGGCGGTACCGGCCGACATCCCGAAGAAGACCCGCATGTCTCCGCCCATGGCTGAAAAAATCATGACAGCCGCTATCAGTACAGCACTGATCGTGATGATAACCGGAGAATAAACCGCATCGTAAAAATTAGATTTCTCAACGGCTTCAAAGCCTTCTTCGATATAGCCGCTGTATCTTTTTTCCATAAATGCTTCCGCGCAGTTTGTATGCAGCATGCGGATATTTCGGATTGTCTCGGGAATGTGGTTATTGGCTCTGCCAACAGCCACGCGGTTTTCAATCTGCGCCTTCAGCATCCTCTTCTGCACGAACAGGGTAAGTAGCATTAAAAGCGGCGTAACTGCGACCATCAGGAAACCGAGTCCCCGGCTGATAAAGAAAAGGACGATAAGGATGCTGACGACATTGCAGATATCCGCAAACATGCTGATAATTCCGGAATCAAAAAGATCCTCGACAGTATCCACGTCATTGACAAAACGCGAGGAAATAACTCCTGTCTCATTTTCAGCGAAATAGGCAGCCGGCAGACGCGTCATTTTTCCGCACATCGCGCTGCGGATGCCATGCGTGACTTTTTGCCCGAAGATTGTGATAAGACTTTCTTTCGCCGCATTAAATATCCCCGATACAGCAAGAAGCGCGGCATAAAGCACGATAAGCGCAGCTTCTATTGCCTTTCCGCCCGCCAGACGGTCCACGATTTTCTGCAAAACGAGCGGAGGCAGAAGTCCGATAATAACGGACCCTGCAATCGCAGCCGCCATCCCGGCTGAAAGAGGAAGATTTTTTCGGATGATCTTCTTTATGACAGCCCGGAAACTGTGGGATTTATGTTTCATCGCTTTTCTCCCCTTCCGGACTTTGCAAAGGATTACGTCCCGAAGCTTTGTCCTGTCTTTCCGCCGCGTCCTGTTTATCCTCTGTGTCCTGACCGCAAGCCGTGTCCGGTCCGCAAGCTGTATCCGGTTCATCCGTCGTATCCGGTCCGCATGCCGCCCCTTTTGTCTGCAGACGGTAAATTTCGGCATATTCACTGGTTTTCTCCATCCGTGCAGCGTGGCTCAAAGCCAGGCCGTCCTCCATCCAGATGATCCTGTCAAGGCTCGGGAATACCGCATATCTGTGTGAAATAAGAAGCACGGCACTGTTTTTAAGAAAAGGACGCATATTCTTCATGATCTGCTGCTCTGTTGCTTTATCGACCGCCGAAAAAGGATCATCAAGAATGACTATCGGTTTCCTGTGGAAAAGAGTCCTTGCAAGAGCAATCCTCGCCTGCTGCCCTCCGGACAGCCGCATACCGCCGCTTCCGATCATCGTATGGATTCCTTCCGGCATATCTGCTGTCTCATGATCCATACAGACAGCAGAAAGATAAGGTCTTACGTCTCCCGTACAACCAAGAAGGATATTATCCTCCACTGACATACTAAGAAGCTCCGGCTGGTGCCCCATATAGGCTGCTACTCCGCCTGCGTCCGAAGCTGCGCAGTCCCGCAGCTCCTTCTTCCCGAGCTTTATGCTGCCCTCATACGGTTCTTCACAGAGAAAAACTTTTCCCAGAGTCGACTTTCCGCAGGCAACCCTGCCCGCAACGCCGTAAATCTGCCCGGGTGAAATCTCAAAGCTCAGGTCTTTTATGATATAACCGCTTCCGTCTTCATATTTAAAGGACAAATGCTCTACCCGAAGAACCGCGCCGCTGCCTGTCTTTTCATTTTCCGGATCTGCGTCCGCCCGCCTGTTCTTTGCATCCGCCTGCCCGTTTCCTGCATCCGCCTGCCCGCTTCCTGCATCCGCCCGCCTGCTTCCTGCATCCGCTTTTCCGTTATCTGCGTCTTTCTTCCTGTTATCCGCATCCGCCTGATTCTTCAGACTTCCTGCTGCAGTTTCCCCGTACATCGTCATGCAGGGCTTAATCCTCTTCCAGGATACTTCCGCCTTCTGGACAGCATTAAATAGCTTTGCAGCCTTGGACGACTTTACGGCCAGTTTCGTAAAACAGGAGAGGAAAGTTGTAAATGCCGCGATGTTCCATGCCGTCCACCCGGTTCCCGTGACATTTTTCGATCCGAACCATAAAATGAAAATAACGCTCATCATCGATATAATCTGATAGAGCGGCTGCATCGAAGTTTCCCAGAGGTTGGCAATCGCGGCTTTCTTCTCATAATCGCCGAGATTTTCCTCATAAAGTCTGTTAATATTGCCGTCCTGTCCGTAAACACGGTAGGTCACTGCATTTGTGACCCTGTCCAGAGTCGCAGAATTCAGCCTTCCGGCGCTCTCCTTGCAGGCTGCGGCGCTCCTCGTCACAAGGATTTTCATTTTCTCCGCGATAAAATAAGCAAGCGGCGGAAAAATCAGGGAAAGCAGAGTAAGCCTCACATCATACATAAGAAGCAGTACAAGATACGTGACCATAACCACACCGGTATCAAAGATCTCGGTCGTAAACTTGCGCATTCCTTCAACACATGTATCCACGTCAGAAATCGCTTTGGTCATAAGGTTTCCGGTGCCTTCCGCCTCAAGGCTGTGCCTGGTGCGGCGGACAATGCTGTCATAAAGAAACTGCTTCATATCGCGGTTCACATTATTCGCGAACTTCCGGACATAAAGCCTTTTTATAAAACGTGAAACCTGGACGAAAGCTATGACTGCAACATAAGTCAATGCCAGCGACACCATATCGGCAAAGGTCTTCCTGCCTCCCATGACGTCGATCAGCCGCTGAACCAGCTGTCCCTCAAACCAGGGACCGGCAGCCATTCCGACATTGTACAGGATTCCCGAAACTGTCACCGCAAGAAGCGTCCATTTTTCGAAAATGAAATAAGACAGGATCCGATCCGGCTCTTTGATTTTTCTGTTTTTTTCTTTCTGCATCAGTATGATATCTCCACACGGACTTATTTCCTGCCCCGGCTTTATAGTGCCGGCTGCCAAAAGACTTTTTACCTGCGATACCTGGGTCTTCCCCACTGCTTCGCGTTTCATGTACTTCTAACGATTATAGTACATTATTTAGTCAAAAAAAAGAGCCGTCCCGGCCTGGACGGTTCTTTATTCTCAAAATCACTTATGGCATCCGCTGACATCCGCTGACGGAAGATAACGGTTACCTGTTCCTGCGTTTACATCAGCTGACGGAACATAGCGATGACTTCATCCTTTGTCGCTTCCCTCGGATTGCCCGGGCAGCAGGCATCCTTCAGGGCATCTGCGGCGAGCTGCGGAAGATCTTCTTCCTTAATGCGCTCGTTCTTTGACGGAATGCCGACATCT
>DCDB01000125.1 GCA_002316215.1 Lachnospiraceae bacterium UBA1066
TACAGGCAATCATCCGTATATAAAAGATAATCAGAGCATAGCGTAAAAACAGATCAAATTGGTGTCCTGGAAGGACACAAACAATAGGATTCCTCCACTAAAAGAAATCCGTGTGCAAATTCCGCCCTGCCGGTTTATTGACACATCTACTTCAGGATATTGTTTTCAGACAGATCATTCTTATACCCGCACCTGGTGCAGACCCATGTTTCATAATGGTGATAAAAACCTTCCTGGCTGTTCAGGATTGCACCGCAGCCGTCGCAGTACCAGATGACGCCCTGCAGCCGGTCACCGGTATCGCCTGCCTCATCCCCGAAAAGAAACTGTCCGCACTCCGTACAGTACCAGGTTCCGTTATTTTTTTCGAACCCCGGCTGATCATTCAGGCTGGCGCCGCAATTCGGGCAGAAACATTCCGTATTCTCCCCGCACTCATCTCCGGTATCCCCGGCATTCCGTTCATTTTCCAGATGCTGTTTTAAGAAAACTGCGTCCGGAAAACGGTCTCCGGGCGAGAATTCTGCGGCCTTCGCCGCAAGATTCAGCATTCGCGCATCCCCGGGAAACATCCGCTCTATCAGCTTCCCGACCGCGTAAATATCCGTCCGTGCGTCCGATTGCCGAAAACCGTACTGCTCGGGTGCGGCAATACCGAATGTCCCTATAAAATCGGTATCCTCCGTCTCACCCGGCCGGTACTCCCGGGCAGCGTCATAATCAATGATTTTCACAGTTCTGTCCGCGGCGACCATGATATTCGATGCCTTGAGATCCCGGTGGATAATCGGTGGTTTTGCTCCATGGAGAAATGAAAGTCCGTCGCAGATACCGATGAGTATCCGGATTTTTTCCGTGCGCGGAAGTTCCGGCTCCGTGTTCAGGATATACTCCAGTGTTTCCCCACGGATGAATTCCTCTAAAACAATCAGCTTTCCGTCTTCTTCCCTGAAATCATAAATCCCGGGAATATGACGGTTCGGATGCTCTTTAAGATATCCATAGACCTGAATATGATAAACGGACAGCACTTTTCGGACGCACGGCTTTCCGGTCTTCTCATCTTTGCAGAAACTGAATTCCTTACCATCCTTCAGCGTACTGTGATATAATTTTTCGTATGATGGCTGCGGCATAATCTGTTCCTCTCAGTTATACTTCACGTAACGGCTAAAAATATTCTTATCCGGAAAACAACATTACAAAAAAATTTCCGCGACCAGCCCTTATACCCACCGTCAGATGCCGTCACCGATACGGATGCAGCCAGTGTACATGAAAACTGAAGTCTAAGGTAAATGCACCGATTCGGCTTTATAAGAATATTGGGAACTTTCAGGTTAAATAAACATGAATAATCCTACAACTTGACCTTTCAAGGAGGCATGAAGACATGGCTGACCCTACAACCCGTCATCTGGAAGAAATATTAAAAAGCGTTGACAGCGCGGCAAAACTCGAAAAGTATCTGGAAGAACCGGGAAATATCAGCCCCTATGACTCATTTTCCGGTTACTTTAATTCCCTGCCCAAGGTGCAGGCGCTTGGTGCCGCAGGCCTTTATAAAGCTTCCGGCATCGAACGATCCCTGTGCTATAAATTCATGAATGGTTCTAAGAAACCCGGACGCGAAAAGATCTTCCGCCTTTGTCTTGCCGCCGGACTTAGCAGCGCGGAAACCCGCCGTGCCCTCGAATCCGCAGAGCAGGCGCCGCTCTACTCCCGCAGCCAGAGGGATGCTGTCATTTCCTACGCGATTGCACAGGGTTTTTCTGTCATTGAAGCAAATGATCTCTTAGACGAACTCGGGCTGAAACCCCTGGATTAATTTTTTTGCATCTAATATCTTCAACGCCATAGTAAAAGACTGCTGCAATAAAATTAATCTGATATCAGGCTAAGATCCTCCGTCAGCGGATTGCTCAGGTCTACGGAATTCCGGAATTTGATGTCCGTATCTCCCGCAATTGCAAGCTGTACCGCTTTCACCTGACAATTATCCACAAGTGAATCAACGATGGCGTAGACCGGAATTCTCTCATCAATATTCAACGCTTCGGTACTGAAAGAAGCGCTTAGGTTAACATAACAGATATTGTCTGATGTCGAAACTGAAATAATCTGGGTATTGGCAGGGATTGCCGGGTAATTCCCCTCCACCTTCGGACCTGCTATCAGCCTTTCGACAATAGCCCACTCCAGAGGTTTATTGCTGCTGTAATATATGGACCTGGTTTCCTGTTTCAGGGACTTTCCGTCTGCCGACGCATAATAAAGTTTGATAGACGAATGCTGGTAAGTATTTATCTGTTTTCCTGAATTCTCAATAAAAGAATCCGCATTCATCATTCCGATTTCCACGCCGCGCGAATTACGGATCGGCTGTCCGGAAACAGTAAAAATCACATATTTCACACTGTCTATCTGGACAAACGTCCGAACGATTCCGGCGCGCACGAGAACTTCACGGGTTTTTCCCATCTGATTGTAAGCGTCAGAAAAATCAAGTGTCAATATGCCATTCAGAAAAACGTGGCTGTTCATTGTCACGCCCTTGGGGAGGAGGCTTTTATGCGATGCTTCTTTCGGACCCTCGGAAATTGAAGAGGCAAACTCCTCAATCTCTCCTTCCGGATTACTCACCCCGGACTTAAGATTATAATTCTCCTGGGCAAGACCGTTTCCTTCATTGTCAAGACAGTAAACAACAGATGTTTTTTCTTCCGCGCTGTCACTTACCGATCCGCAGCCGGCCAGAGAAAGCGTCAGGGCAGAGGCTAAAATAAAAGAAAGAAATCTGATTTTTTTCATTTTCTCCTCTCCCTTCTTAAATCTGACGTGAAAGGGGGATACGAACCTGAAACGTCGTTCCCTCTTTTTCTTTGCTGTTTACTTTAATTGCCCCTCTGTGAAGGACAATCGCGCTGCGTGTAATCGAAAGGCCCAGACCGGTTCCCTCAACCTCTGTCGAATGGGATTTATCAACACGATAAAATCTTTCAAAAATATGTTCCTGCTGATCCTCGGCAATCCCGATGCCGCAGTCCGCTACCGATACATAAAAATACTTGCGGTCTGATGTAAGAGAAACGCGGACCCAGCCGCCCTCGATGTTGTATTTGATTCCGTTCTCAATAAGATTCGTAAAGGCCAGAGAAAGTTTGATTTCATCGACCTCTGCCATAACCGGTTTCGTATTTTCCAGAATCAGCTCGATACTGCGTTTCGCAGCGACCGGCTTCAGCTGCTTAATAATCCGCTCGAGCATTGCCCCGATATCGACATTTTCAAAATTAAGCGTCTGGGATTCCTTATTCATCCGGACCATAGACAGAAGATCCGTGATAATTTTATTTTCACGGTCAATCTCCATTGTGATATCCTGCATGAAATCCTTATAGATCTCAATCGGCACATTGTCCTGCCCGTTAAGGGAGTCTGCCAGAACCTTCATGGAAGTAAGCGGTGTTTTCAGCTCATGGGATACGTTGGATACGAACTCCTGGCGGGAATTATCCAGCGTCTGCACACGCGTCAGCATTTTATTGAAAGCATCCGTAATCTGCTTCGTTTCCGTATAATCCGGCACAGAAATCGCCTGATCCTCATAGCCGTCAGTCACGTCTTCAATGGCATGCGTGACGCGCAGGAACGGCTTAACAAGGATACCGGCAAGAAAATATCCCAGAATCAAAACTAAGAGACTTACAATCACGATCACAAGGATTCCCTGATCTTCGAGGATCATGACATTCTGCTGAATTTCATGCGTCGAAACAGAAACCAGCATGACACCGTCTATTTCTCCGGTATCCCTGTCGTCAATCGGAAATGTCATCTCGATATATTCATTCCGGTCATCGTACTGCGTCTGCCCTTTTTTATCCTCATAGCAGCTGATGACTTCTTTGGAAACAGAAGTCTTTCCTACATCGAGATCATAAGTATCCTTCACCACCTTGAAATCCGAATCTATGATCAGGATACGGCCGTTGTAAATATTAGAAAGAAGGCTCAGTTCACTGTTCAGGACATCGGAAAAGGTATTTCCAAGGTAGTCTTCCGTAACTAAAGAATTGCACAGAATTTCGCACTGGTTCCTCACGTTCATAATACGCAGGGAAACAGCGCGGTTCTCATACCCCCGTACGACGACATTTGTGGCTATTATGCACGGAAAAATGCCGATCAGCACTAAAATAACCATAATGCGAAAACGGAGGCTCTTAAAAAATGTCAGTTTATCTTTCAAATTAACTCTGGAAATAATAACCCACTCCCCATTTTGTATGGACATATTTGGGTTCACTCGGATTCTCTTCTATCTTCTCGCGCAGACGGCGGATATGGACGTCAACCGTCCGGACATCGCCCGGATATTCATATCCCCACACAATATTCAGAAGATTTTCCCGGCTGTAAACCTTGTTCGGATTAAAGACAAGAAGTTCCAGGACATCAAACTCCTTTGCCGTAAGATTTATTTCTTTCCCGTTTACATAAACACGGCGGCTTTCGCAATCCATCTTGAGCCCGTTTACCTCAACCGTCTTAGCCTGTTCTTTTTCTTCAGCCGGCTTAGACGCACGGCGAAGAATCGCTTTGATTCTTGCTTTAACTTCCAGAATATTAAAAGGCTTCGTAATATAGTCATCCGCACCGTATTCAAGACCCAGGATCTTATCCATATCTTCACCCTTGGCCGTCAGCATGATGATTGGTACATTTGAAAACTCACGGATCTGCTGGCAAACCTCCAGACCCGAAAGTTTCGGAAGCATAAGATCAAGAAGAATAATATCATATTCGGTTTCCTTCGCAAGCTCCAGTGCTTCCTCGCCGTCATAAGCGCAGGTCACTTCCATACCGTCCTGTTCAAGTGAAAACCTTATTCCTTTTACAATAAGTTTTTCATCATCTACTACAAGTACCTTTTTAGGCATTCAAATCTCCTAACCGACACAAATACTGTCTTTTATATTGTTAAACAGCGCCGTTTTGATTCCGGCAACCTTCATGATATCCTCGATTGTCCGGAATGCGCCGTTAGTCTCCCGATACGCAATTATTGCAGCGGCACGTGATTCGCCGATACCGTTCAGCGTCTGAAGCGTCGCTGAATCGGCTGTATTGATGTTTACTTTTCCATTTTCCGAAATGCCCTTTTTGCCGTCTGCCGAAGCCGCCGCGGCATCTGACGAAGCATCCGGTGTCCCGGCAGGTGCATTTTCAGCTTCACCCTTTGTAAGGATGGTCACCTGCTCACCATCCGTAAGCAGCTTGGCCTGATTGACATGCAGCCGGTCCGCGTCATCTGTAAGTCCTCCGGCCATAGAAATCGCCTGATAGACACGCGATCCGCCGGGCAGCTCATATACTCCCGGTGAAACGACTGCCCCGCAGACATAGACATAAATCGTCGCAGAAGAATCCGTATCCTTCCCAATGTCCCGGCTTTCACTTCCGGAAAATGAAGAACCGGAATCCGGGACGTTTATAGATTCGCTGTCCGGCGGCATCGAAGCCGTCAGACTAAAATCCTGCTGTGACTCAGCAGGATCATCCTCCGTACTTTCCTGCACCGATGCGACGTTCTCAGCGGTACTGCTGCCGCATCCGCAGAAGAGAATGAAAACCATGGCAAAAATCGCCATGGAATATTTTAAAAGCTTATTCATGCGTGCCTCCCAGGGACAGGATCCTGCCTTGGGCTGTGCACGCTATCATTGTACCGAATTCGGAAGGGATTTACAAGTCAAAGTTCTGTTGATTGCCGCTAAAGAATTTGCCGGAAGGAATTACCGGCCGAAGCTTTTATTCATCAGATCTTATTTTCGAAACATATCAGAAACACACGTTTCCCGGCTGTTTTCACCCGAGGCACTTATCAAGAATCGCCGCTGCCTCATCAATCTCTTTTTCACCGATAATCAGCGGGGGGACGAAGCGCAGGACATTGTTTCCTGCCGATATAATCAAAAGTCCCTTGTCAAGAGCCTTATTGACCACTGCGGAAACCGGATATTCCGGCGCAAGCTCAAGACCCCGCATGAAACCGAGGCCGCGGTGCGCCTTTACAGAGACGTGGTCTAAAACAAGCTTATCCAGCGTTTTTTCAAAATAAGGCGTAGTTTCTGCAACGTGGCCGACAATTCCCGTCGATTCAAAAAGCCGGAAAACCTCCGCTACTGCAGCACATACCAGGGGATTGCCTCCGTACGTCGTTCCGTGGTCTCCCGGTTCAAGGGAGTGCGCAGCCGTTTTTTCGTTAAGCACAAAGGCTCCGACCGGAACGCCGCAGCCCAGGGCCTTGGCGCAGGTCAGAATATCCGGTTTAATCCCGTAGTGCTCATAAGCCCACATTTTCCCGGTACGCCCCATGCCGCATTGGATCTCGTCGAGTATCAGGAGGATATCCTTCTCATCGCAGAGCTTGCGTATTTCCTTCATAAACTGAGGATCAGCAGGGTAAATGCCGCCTTCGCCCTGAACCGTCTCCATGATAATGGCACAGGTTGCGTCATTGACAGCTGCTCTGACGCTTTCCATATTGTTAAAATCCGCAAAACGCACGCCGCCCATCAGAGGACGGAAAGGCGCCTGATAATGTTCATTTCCCGTAACGGAAAGAGCTCCGACGGAGCGTCCGTGGAAGGAGCCGTTCATAGCCACAATCTCATGGTTATTCTTACCGTCTTTTTCCCAGGCGTATTTTCTTGCCGCTTTAATAGCCCCCTCAATGGCTTCCGCTCCGCTGTTCGTAAAGAAAGCCTTCGAAAGCCCTGTCGAGGTAACAAGCGCTTTTGCCGCACGGGCCAGAGGTTCATGATAATAAAGATTGGAAGTATGGATTGTTTTAAGAAGCTGGTCCGTCAGTGCTTCATCATATCCCGGAAAATCATACCCCAGCGCATAAACGGCAATCCCCGCCATAAAATCCAGATATTCCTTCCCGTCCGCGTCGTAAACGCGGACGCCGTTCCCATGATCAATGGCGATTGGAAAACGGTTATAGGTATGGAGAACGTATTTATCGACATCCTGCTTTATTTCATTCTGCGTCATGATAATACCTGCTTTCATTATCTTTTATAATGGCTGTTCCGATGCCTTTATTCGTAAAGAATTCCAGAAGAAGGCAGTGCTCCACCCTGCCGTCCAGGATATGCACACGCGAAACGCCGTTCCGGATGGCCGAAATGCAGTTCTTAAGCTTCGGAAGCATCCCGCCGCCCGCATTGCCTTCGGCGATAAATTTCTCCGCTTCTTCAATTGTCAGTTCCGAAATAAGGCTCGACGG
>DCDB01000260.1 GCA_002316215.1 Lachnospiraceae bacterium UBA1066
CCAACATGCAGCGCCAGGCCGTGCCGCTTCTTACAACGGAAGCGCCGGTCGTCGGTACAGGCATGGAGGAAAAAGCGGCTGTCGACTCCGGCGTCTGCGTGCTTGCAAAGCATGCCGGGACGATTTCGAGCGTGACGTCTACAGACATCGGCATGACCTACGACGACGGAACAAAAGAGAATTACCATTTGACAAAATTCCTTCGCAGCAACCAGAGCAACTGCTATAACCAGAAGCCGATTGTTTCGAAGGGTGAACATGTCGAGGAGCACCAGGTCATTGCGGATGGCCCTTCGACGTCGGGCGGCGAACTTGCGCTCGGCAAAAACCCGCTGATTGGTTTTATGACGTGGGAAGGCTACAACTACGAAGATGCTGTCCTCATTTCCGAAAGACTTGTTCAGGATGATGTCTACACTTCCGTCCATATCGAGGAATATGAAGCAGAATCGCGTGACACGAAGCTCGGACCTGAGGAAATTACACGCGATGTTCCGGGTGTCGGCGACGAGGCTTTGAAGGATCTTGACGAGCGCGGTATCATCCGCATCGGCGCGGAAGTCCGTGCCGGGGATATCCTGGTAGGCAAGGTCACGCCTAAGGGCGAGACGGAACTGACGGCAGAAGAGCGGCTCCTACGCGCAATCTTCGGTGAGAAGGAGCGTGAGGTCAGGGATACTTCCCTTAAGGTGCCGCACGGCGAATACGGTATTGTCGTGGACGCCAAGGTTTTTACCCGTGAGAACGGCGACGAGCTTTCTCCGGGCGTCAATCAGTCCGTGCGAATTTATATTGCGCAGAAGAGAAAGATTTCCGTAGGCGACAAGATGGCCGGCCGTCACGGCAACAAGGGTGTTGTTTCCCGCGTGCTGCCGGTGGAGGATATGCCGTTCCTTCCGAACGGACGTCCGCTGGACATCGTGCTTAACCCGCTGGGCGTGCCGTCCCGTATGAATATCGGGCAGGTTTTGGAGATTCATTTAAGCCTTGCGGCGAAGGCCCTCGGTTTCAACATTTCGACGCCTGTCTTTGACGGTGCAAATGAAAAAGATATCCAGGATACGCTGGAGATGGCAAATGATTATGTCAACAGCGACTGGAATGATTTCAAGAAGAAATACAAGAAAGACACGGATCCGGAGGTCATGCAGTATCTTGAAGACCATCTGGAACACCGTAAGCTCTGGAAGGGTGTCCCGATTTCACGCGACGGGAAAGTCCAGCTTCGTGACGGACGTACAGGCGAGAAGTTCGATGCGCCGGTTACGATCGGCCACATGCATTATCTGAAGCTTCATCATCTGGTTGATGATAAGATCCATGCACGTTCGACGGGCCCATATTCCCTTGTTACGCAACAGCCTCTGGGCGGCAAGGCACAGTTCGGCGGACAGCGTTTCGGAGAAATGGAAGTCTGGGCGCTCGAAGCTTACGGCGCGTCCTATACATTGCAGGAAATCCTGACGATGAAGTCGGATGATGTCGTCGGACGTGTCAAGACTTACGAAGCCATCATCAAGGGAGACAATATTCCGAGCCCGGGCATACCGGAATCTTTCAAGGTTCTTCTTAAGGAACTCCAGTCCTTAGGCCTGGATGTCCGCGTCCTTGACGAAAACAGGAATGAAGTCCAGCTTCGCGAGACCATCGATTACGGTGAAACAGATCTTCGCGCCGTCATTGAAGGGGATTCCCGCCATAACCGTGACGATAATGAGGATTTTGCTAGACACGGATTTACGCAGCAGCATTTTGACGACAGTTCGGAACAGCTGGTTGACGTTGAAGACGAAGAGGAAGATGCAGATGCAGCTGACCTTCTTGACCCGTACGACGGCATGGACGAAGGCGAAGAAGACAGCGCATTCCTTGATGTTGACGGCGGATCCGGTGACGAAGACTAAACGCTGGTGATTTGCAATCTGTTCTATATCCGTTGAAAATGTTGCATATGGGAGGCATATATGGCAGAGTTTTATAAACAGCAGGAAGAGTATAAACCGGTTACTTTTGATGCAATCAAAATCGGGCTTGCTTCTCCTGAGAAAATCCGCGAATGGTCCCACGGCGAAGTTAAAAAACCGGAGACAATCAACTACAGGACGCTGAAACCTGAAAAGGACGGCCTGTTCTGCGAGCGTATCTTCGGACCGTCGAAAGACTGGGAGTGCCATTGCGGAAAATATAAGAAAATCCGTTATAAGGGCGTTATCTGCGACCGCTGCGGCGTTGAAGTCACAAAGGCTTCCGTCCGCCGTGAGCGCATGGGCCACATTGAGCTCGCAGCGCCTGTTTCTCACATCTGGTATTTTAAAGGCATTCCGTCCCGGATGGGCCTTATTCTCGACCTTTCCCCGAGGACGCTTGAAAAGGTGCTTTACTTTGCCAATTATATTGTTCTCGATCCGGCAAATGCAGCCCCGAACCTTGTCAAGAAGCAGATTCTGACCGAGAAGGAATATCAGGACGCGCGTGAAGCGTACGGCTGGGAATTCCGCGTCGGTATGGGCGCAGAGGCTATCCAGGAATTCCTGAAGGCCATCGATCTTGAAAAAGAATCGGCGGATCTTAAGAAGGATCTTAAAGAGTCCACCGGGCAGAAGCGCGCACGTATCATTAAACGTCTCGAGGTCGTTGAAGCTTTCCGCGAATCCGGGAACAAGCCGGAATGGATGATCATGAATGTCGTTCCGGTCATTCCGCCGGATCTCCGCCCGATGGTACAGCTGGACGGCGGCCGTTTTGCGACATCGGATTTAAATGATCTTTACCGCCGCATTATTAACCGCAATAACCGCTTAAAGAGGCTTCTTGAGCTCGGCGCTCCGGAAATCATCGTCAGAAATGAAAAGCGCATGCTGCAGGAAG
>DCDB01000086.1 GCA_002316215.1 Lachnospiraceae bacterium UBA1066
GTACATCAACGTCGATCCCGGCACGATGTCGCCGTTCCAGCACGGCGAAGTGTTCGTGACGGAAGACGGCGCCGAGACCGACCTCGACCTCGGCCATTACGAGCGCTTTATCGATGAGAGCCTCTCCCGGGAGAGCAACGTCACGACAGGAAAAATCTATTCTGCCGTTCTTCAGAAAGAACGCCACGGAGATTACGGCGGCGGTACAGTACAGGTCATCCCCCATATTACAAATGAAATAAAGTCCAGATTTCACACAGAACCGGAATCCAAAGACACAAGAATTGCAATCATCGAGGTGGGCGGAACGGTCGGCGACATCGAAAGCCAGCCCTTTCTCGAAGCCATCCGCCAGTTTCAGCATGATGTCGGCCGCAAGAATGCCATTATCCTGCTTGTCACTCTGATTCCCTACCTTAAAGCGTCAGGCGAACTTAAGACAAAGCCGACTCAGATGGCGGTAAAAGAACTTCAGGGAATGGGGCTGCAGCCGGATATCATCGTCTGCCGTTCCGATTATCCGATCGACCAGGGGATGCGGGATAAAATTTCTCTTTTCTGCAATGTTCCTTCTTCCAATGTCCTTCAGAATCTCGATGTCCAATACCTTTACGAAGCGCCTCTTGCCATGGAAAAAGAGCATCTGGCGGATGTCGCCTGCGACTGCCTGCACATAAAGGATAACGAACCGGACCTCAAGGATTGGAAAGACATGGTCTTTGCACTCAAGCATCCGAAGAAAGAGGTCACTGTTGCCCTCGTCGGAAAATATACCTCTCTGCACGACGCCTATATGTCGGTAGTCGAAGCCCTCAAACACGGCGGCATCGCCAACCGCGCAACAGTTACGATAAAATGGGTCAATTCCGAGCGGGTGACTAAGACTAATGTCGGAGAATTTTTAGGAGAAGCGGACGGTATCATCGTACCCGGAGGTTTTGGGGACCGCGGCATTAACGGCATGATTTATTCTATCCAGTATGCCCGTGAGAACAATATCCCCTATCTTGGCCTCTGCCTCGGGATGCAGCTTGCAATCGTAGAATTCGCCCGTAATGTCATAGGCTGGAAGGATGCACATTCTTCAGAACTGAACCCGAAAACGACACATCCCGTTATCGATATCATGCCCGACCAGAAGGATGTCACGAATCTCGGCGGTACATTGCGTCTTGGAGCCTATCCCTGTGTTCTTGAAAATGACACCCGGGCTTATAAGCTCTATGACCGCCAGGATATCAGCGAACGCCACAGGCACCGCTATGAGGTAAACAATAAATACAGAGATGAACTTTCCGCAGCCGGCTTAAAGCTTTCGGGCCTTTCTCCGGATAAACACATAGTGGAAATGATTGAACTTCCGGATCATCCTTTCTTCCTCGGGACACAGGCTCATCCGGAATTCAAGAGCAGGCCCAACCGCCCGCACCCGCTTTTCCGCGGCTTCATTACTGCCGCACTCAAGCACAAGGAAACGCGCGCCGCTGCCCTAAAGACAGCTTCCCGCCCTGCTTCAAAAGAAGATTCTGCACCTTCCGCAGCGGATACGTCTAAAAACAGCACTATAAATGAAGAAACCGCTAAAACCGAACAGTAAAACGCCCGGACACACAGCCTCGGGAGCAGTAAACGGCCGCCCTTTTTATTATCGCAAAGGACGGCCGTATTTTTTCTTCTTCAGTTAAGCAGATATTTTCCCAGTGTATGATACAGCAGCTGCGGTTCAATAGGCTTCGCAAGATGAGCCGTCATACCGCTCTCAAGAGAGAGATTGGCATCTTCCTGGAAGGCATTCGCCGTCATGGCAAGAATCGGAATTGTCCTGCTGTCTTCCTTCTTCATGGCACGAATAGATCTGGCAGCCTCCAGCCCGTCCATGACCGGCATCCGCACATCCATCAGAATGGCATTGTAATAGCCAACGGGTTTGCTTAAAAAAGCCTCAATTGCTTCCGCTCCGTTCCATACACAGTCCACACTGAAGTTTTTCATTTCAAGAATACTTTTGGCGATTTCCGAATTTATCTCATTGTCTTCTGCGAGAAGGATCCGAAAGCCCGTAAAATCAAGTTCCGCCGGTTTCTCTTCTGCCGGAGCCGCTTTTTTCCTGAACATTTCTTCATAAGCATGTTCGACAGCCTTTACAAAAACCGGCTTTTTAATAAACATATCCACACCGGCTGCCCTGGCTTTATCCTCAATATCGGACCAGTCAAAGGCCGTCATGATAATGATGGTCACTTCCGGACCGACAACTTGGCGTATTCCTGCAGCTGTCTCAATTCCGTCCATTTCGGGCATTTTCCAGTCAAGAAGCACAAGGTCATAGTCTTTCCGGTCTCTGTGGCGCTCTTTAATCGTTTTCAGGGCTTCTTCACCGGAAGATACCCATTCGGCATTCATGCCTGCCTCTTTCAGGGTCAGCAGCGTATGGCGGCAGACAATAACATCGTCATCGACAATGAGCGTTTTCAGGGATTTCATGCCGACGAGTTTTTTCAACTTCCTTTCTGCCGACTGATTCTCCGCAACCCCCAGTTCGACATCCACCGTAAAGGATGTTCCGACATCCTTGATGGAATGGACAGTTATATCACCGCCCATCAGATTAACAATGTTTTTTGAAATGGCCAGACCCAGGCCCGTACCTCCATAAACAGAAGTACGTCCCCTGCTTTCCTGCGTAAATGCTTCAAAAAGATGCGGCAGAAAGGACTCGTCTATCCCGATTCCGGTATCCGACACCTCAAATCGCATTTTTGCGGTATTTTTTGTCCGTGAAACCTGCTCAATCATAAAATGTATCTTTCCGCCGGGAGGCGTAAACTTAACCGCATTGCCCAGGATATTGATCAGAACCTGCTGAAGCTTTGTAAAATCGCCGATATACGTTTCCTCAAGGAAACTTTTTATGACGCAGTCATAATCCAGACTGCTGTCTCTGCACTGTTCATAAAGAATCGTATTGATACCATTGATCAGATCCTCAAAATTAAAAGCTTCCTTCTTAAGTACCATACGTCCGCTTTCAATCCTCGACATATCCAGGATATCGTTTATGAGCGAAAGAAGGAAACGTGCAGAAATTCCGATTTTCTGAAGATGATCCTCCATGGCCGTCGTCAGGTCTTTTTCCTGAAGAGCAATCGCGTCGAGACCGATAATGGCATTCATCGGCGTCCTGATTTCATGGCTCATGCGCGAAAGGAATTCCGTCTTAGCCACAGATGCCTGCTCCGCCGCAGCAAGCGCCTGAGACATTTTCTCCCTGGTATCCCGTTCCTGCTCAAAAACCTCAGTAACATCCGTTACAAGAAAAATTATAATGCTCTTATCTTCCTTCAGGGGAAAAATGTCGATTTTCATATGTTTCAGCGAAGCATTACCTGTTTCCTTTCCAGTCTCCTGCTTCGTATAATAGACGGTATAAAGCTCTTTCTCTTTCAGCTGGTTTTGCACTTCATCCAGGGAAAGTTTCTGCCGAATGGCTTCCTGCTCTTCGGGCTGAACGGTTTTCATAATTGCAGTATCAACAGCCTTCAGATAATCCGCTCCGTTATAAGCAGCCAGAGACTCATCGGAATCCCTGACAAAGAAAACATTATTCCGTATGTTGTAATATGAAACAACCGAATAATTCCTTTTCGTTATTTGAGCTGTTATCCGTTCAAAAAGAGCTTCTTCATTGACATCTTCGAGTTGAAAAAACTCTACAATATGATCACTGTCCGGCTTCTTCAATATGCTTACCGATGCCTTTGCCCAGATCGGAAACTTTTCCGGCAGCTGAAAATATAATTCCATGGAAACAGCCCTTACGTTATGCTTATAGGCATCCATCACAGCCTGACGTCCGAATTTTTTAACAAAGGCCTCGCGTTCTTCCGCTTTCGGCATCATCCGGAGGATCTTCTGCATCATTCCTGAACCTGAGCTGCCGTCGCTGTCTTCTCCGAATTGTCCGGAAGTATCTTTAATACTCTCTACGACGTCCTGTGTAACATTTATCCGCATCGTAACAATACGGCTTCCGGACATCGTATCAAGATAATTCTGCTGCAGGTCATATTCCTTTTTCAGCCGCTCTTCATTTTCCTTTGTCTCGTAAACAGTTCCGAGCAGCTGCCTGTTCAGCTTATCCGCAAGTTCCTGTGCCTGTTTTTCACGGTCGATATTCGTATAAGCCGCATAGCAGACCCGGACACCATCAACAGGATCCGCAAGCCTGGCTCTTAACCGAATCCAATGTTTCCGCCCGTCTTCACCCACGCACCGGTAACAGGCACCGAATACTTCTCCGCTCTTTTTTCCGGCCACACGATCCCATTCTTTAAAAATCGTATCCCAATCTTCAGGAAGAATGCGCGACATCGCATCCTTTCCCTTAAAGCTGTCCCAATATTCGCGGCTGCCGCAATGTACTCTGTAATATTCTTCATTTGTATAGACAAGTTCAAAATGATTTCCGGTGATATGATAAATTCCCAACCCAACCGGAGAGTCCTCCAGCAAAGCGCGGTTTTCCGCAGCGAGCCTGTCAGCCTCTTCTTTGGCGCGTATCACGTCTGTGACATCCATATCGATGATCGTGTAATAGACGCCATCGTCCGCAGCTTTATCAAAATAAGCGTCCATCTGGATATAGCATTTTGAACCGTCAGCCCGCATCGATGGGTACATCAGACGAAAGTCCTCGCCTGCTGCTGCCCTGGTCTCGCAAAGACGTCCAAGGTTTTCTGCAGTACCGGAACTAATGTCCTTGCGTATCCTCTGCAAAATCCCGTTTTCATAATCTTCAGGCGTCGTTCCAAAATATGAAAGCATAGCCGGCGACGGCTCCACCATATAAACTTCTCTGTTGCGTATAACGCATTTAAAGGTAAAACTTTTTATAAAACCACGTTCCCGCGTTCCGTTCATATTCATTTTCCCCTCTGAAAACACACCCATTTCTCAAAACCCTTTGGCTCCTGACACACAAAGGCACAGAGAAATTCCATTACGAAGTAAGCATTCTTTTTTCCCAGTTAGAAGGATTTTTAAAACACAAAACAAAAGACAGCTTTTACCGATTCTTTCTGCTATGCCTGCGTACGGTCCGAATTGAGAAAAGGACGGGCACAGCGTACATTGAAGAAATCAATGAGCGGTCCCATAAAAAATGCCGTAATCACTGTTCCTGCTCCGATC
Source organism: Lachnospiraceae bacterium UBA1066 (assembly GCA_002316215.1). GTDB lineage: Bacteria > Bacillota > Clostridia > Lachnospirales > Lachnospiraceae > Chordicoccus. The sequence goes on from DCDB01000086.1 coordinate 5,191, forward strand.
GTCACCCCGCATAAAAAGCCAACTGCAATACAGACAAGATCGGAAATGATACGGATATAACGGAACTTCATGGGACCTTTTTTTGCAAGAAAAAGCGGTATGGCATCATAAGTAGAAACACCGAGATCTGCAGTATAATAGAAAGCCGAAGCAAAACACATAGCAGCAATGCCGATGATGAGGAACAGCACCCGCAGAAGGAAAGAAGGTTCCGGGAAAGCAATCTTCAGTAAATTTGTCGAAAAATCAACAATATAGCCTACAAGGAACATATTTATGAATGTCGCAAGACCGATATAATGCCGGTCAAGAAGAAAGTCGATGAGAAGGATAATAAGATTAAGTATCAGATAAAAAGTCCCGTAGCCGAGACCGAAACCTATTTTTCCAAACAGACCCATGGCAAAGCTCTGGAAAGGATCCACTCCAAAGTCAGCCGTTTTAAAAAAGCCTACACTTATAGCGGCAAGAATGACACCGAACAAGGTCATTCCTATCCTTTTCTTCATAATACTGCTGCTGAATTTCTCTTTCATTTTTTTCTCCTGAAATAAATCTGCCGGAAATCAGATTATAAATTATTAATTCGTAATGTAAAGAAAATTTCGATGCGGCCCGGCTTCATTTGCTAAAATAAACCCCGGGCAAACTCATGTCCGGGGTTTCCTCTGATACACGATCAGATAAAGTACATTTTAAATTACAAATAGATGCGCAGATGCCAGACTCTTACTTTCCGCCATCGGAAAATTATACAAGTTCAATAAGAACCTGCATAGCGCCGTCACCTTTTCGCTGCCCGATCTTTACAATACGGGTATAGCCGCCGTTTCGGCTGACATACTTCGGTGCGATCTCTTCAAACATCTTCTTTGCAAGATCGATCTGCTTTGTCCCCTTTTTGCGACCCTTGCCTGCGGTCGGGACTTCCTTTACCGGATAAAGCACACTGTACATCTTCCTGCGTGCATTCATCCTGGAAGGAGCATCTTTTGTGATTTCCTTGTCGACTTCATCATAAACAGTCACAAGTTTTCCATCCTTTGTTTCCTTAACGCGTTTGCCGTCAGCATCCTTACGCGGCGTTTTCGCCTTGACTGTAACGGTCTCAAAATTGTCTTTTTCCTTGACTGCAAGAGCGATCAGGCCTTCTGCAATCTTCTGGATTTCCTTTGCCCTGGCCTCAGTCGTAATGATGTGACCATGATATAAAAGGTTCGTGACCTGATTTCTGAGTAATGCTTTTCTCTGCGGCGTAGGTCTTCCAAGTTTTCTGTATCCAGCCATAATAAATTTCCTCCATAATGCGGAACGTTGCCGTCATGCGCTTCGGACTTACTGGCGGTCGTGAGAATCCGCTGCCTTTTGTATCAGTCCTCGCCAGGTTTCAGCTGAAGACCAAGTTCCTTTAACTTTGCAAGCACTTCTTCCAGGGATTTACGGCCCAGATTACGAACCTTCATCATATCATCCGAAGTCTTATTGCACAATTCTTCTACTGTATTGATTCCTGCCCTCTTCAGGCAGTTGTAAGAACGTACGGAAAGCTCAAGCTCGTCGATATTCATTTCCAGAACTTTTTCTTTCTCATTGTCCTCTTTTTCGATCATAACTTCGGCACTCTTAGCCGTCTCGGTCAGATCGATAAAAAGCTTGAGATGCTCACTCAGGACTTTCGCGGCAAGGCTGACAGCTTCTTCCGGATCAAGGGTTCCCCTTGTCCATACATCCAGCGTCAGCTTATCAAAATCTGTCTGCTGTCCGACACGCGTGTTTTCAACGTTCATATTGACACGTTCAACAGGCGTATAAATCGCATCTACGGAAATGACGCCAATCGGCTGATCTTCTGTTTTGCCTTTTTCTGCGCTTACATAGCCGCGCCCTTTTGTTATGGTCATCTCCATATAAAGCTTGCTTCCGGCTCCTCCGTTAAGAGTCGCGATAACCTGATCCGGATTCATGATTTCAATCTCAGAGTCTACCTGGATATCAGAAGCATGAACAACGCCTTCGCCCTCATACTCAATGTAAGCAGTCTTGGGCTCATCCGTTTCTGAATTGTTCCTGATGGCGAGGCTCTTAAGATTCATGATGATTTCCGTGACGTCCTCTTTAACGCCGGGAATCGGGCTGAATTCATGAAGAACGCCGTCAATCTTCACCTGGCTGATTGCAGCACCCGGCAGGGAAGAAAGCATTATCCTTCTCAGCGAGTTTCCGAGAGTCGTGCCGTAGCCTCTTTCCAGAGGCTCGACGACAAACCTGCCGAATTTCTTATCTTCGGAAACATCAGCAACCGTAATCTTTGGCTTGTTAAAATCAAACACTCAGCATTCCCTCCTTTGGGATTTCATAAGCTCACAAAAGCTTTGAGGGTTCTTATATTCCTTGCTACTGATTATTTGGAATATAACTCGACGATAAGCATCTCATTCACCGGAACATCAATCGCATCCCTCGACGGGACTTCCTTAACCGTACCGGTTAAATGCTCAGCATCGGCTTCAAGCCATGCCGGAACAGCTCTGCCGCTTGTTGCAGCAAGAATGCCGTTATCCGCCTTGTAGCGGGCTGAAGATTGTTTCTTTTCTTTAATTTCGACCTTATCGCCGGCCTTTACCTGATAAGACGGGATATTTACGCATTTGCCGTTGACAAGTACATGCTTATGATCGATGATCTGACGTGCTTCACGTCTTGTGCGTGCAAATCCAAGGCGGAAAATGACATTATCAAGACGAAGCTCCAGCATGGCCATAAGCGTTTCGCCTGTCATGCCCTTCATTGTTGTGGCTTTCTCATAATAATTGCGGAAAGGTTTCTCAAGAACGCCGTAAATAAACTTTGCTTTCTGTTTTTCGCGAAGCTGCTGACCGTATTCTGAAACCTTTCGGTTTGTTCTCTTTAATTCACGTGTGGACTTTTTATCGATTCCAAGATAGCCGGGCTCTATTCCGAGTGCCCTGCATCTCTTAAGGACTGGTACTCTGTTAACTGCCATCTTCTAATGGACCTCCTAAGGACTTAAGTTTATGGGTTATACTCTTCTGCGTTTTGGCGGACGGCATCCGTTATGCGGTACCGGCGTGCAGTCTTCAATACTGACGACCTGCAGTCCTGATGCAGAGAGCGCGCGGATAGCCGCTTCTCTTCCTGAGCCCGGTCCCTTTACAAATACTTCCACAGTCTTAAGACCATGGACAAGAGCTGCTTTTGTCGCTGTTTCTGCCGCCATCTGGGCAGCATAAGGAGTAGATTTCCTTGAACCGCGGAATCCCAGGCCGCCGGCTGAAGCCCATGAAAGAGCATTGCCCTGCGCATCCGTCAGCGTCACAATAGTGTTATTAAATGACGACTGGATGTGAGCCTGTCCATGTTCAACGTTTTTCCTGACCTTGCGCTTTGCTGCGCCGGCCGATTTTTTAGTCACCTGCTTTTCTGGCATAAAAACTAACCTACTTTCTTTTTAAGATTATCGACAGTTGCTATTACTTCTTCTTATTAGCTACCGTACGCTTCGGGCCCTTGCGGGTGCGTGCATTGTTTTTCGTATTCTGGCCGCGGACCGGAAGGCCTTTCCTGTGGCGGATGCCTCTGTAGCAGCCAATTTCTTCAAGTCTCTTGATGTTCATTGCGACTTCTCTTCTTAAGTCGCCTTCGACTGTAACGGATGCGTCCATAACATCTTTGATGCGGTTTGTTTCTTCATCCGTCAGATCACGTACACGCGTATCCGGATTTACATTGGCTTCTTTAAGGATACGGTTGGACTGTGAACGTCCGATTCCGTAAATATAAGTCAGGCCGATCTCGATACGCTTGTCTCTTGGTAAATCTACTCCAGCTAAACGAGCCATTGATTTTCCTCCAAACTTCAGCTTTCTTTCCTGTTTTTTGCTACTAATGGTTTCCTAATTGGGGTTCAAACTACATGAACCCAGCCATTTCCTTACGTCAAAGGGAAATGACCTTTCCGATGAAATGACGCATCGGTATTAAGCACTATTATCGGCTCATCAGCTGATATATAGTAGAACAGTCCGCGCAGCCGCGCTCCGGACTGCTGCTCACTTAATAGGCGGCTTTTCAGCCCTGTCTCTGTTTGTGCTTCGGGTTCTCGCAGATAATTCTGATCGATCCCTTTCTCTTAATGACTTTGCACTTCTCGCACATAGGTTTTACCGAAGATCTTACCTTCATTACAAACCTCCTTTCCGCAAAGAGCCGCGCTTTCGCGCACAAAAGTTCGCAATATAGTATACTACAGATATTTTATAAAAGCAATACTCATTTATCTCTCCAAACGATTCTTCCTTTATCCAGATCGTATGGGGAAAGTTCAATCGTAACTCTGTCACCCGGAAGGATTCTGATAAAATTCATACGCAATTTCCCGCTAATGTGTGCGAGCACAACGTGCTTGTTTTCGAGCTGCACCTTAAACATGGCATTTGGAAGCTTTTCAAGTACGGTGCCTTCAACTTCGATCGCATCAGCCTTTGACATTTATTTCTCCTCCTTCGTGCAGGTAAAAAGTTCCGGTTCCCCGTCTGTGATCAGGACGGTATTCTCATAATGCGCCGACAGAGAACCATCGGCTGTCTTAACGGTCCAGTTGTCGTCCATCCACTTAACGTCTTTCGTTCCGATATCAATCATCGGTTCGATAGCGATTGTCATACCGGGCTCCAGCAGGATACCCCTGCCCTTCTGGGCAAAATTCGGAACCTGCGGCTCTTCATGAAGATGTGTGCCGATGCCGTGGCCGACCAGCTCTTCTACGACACCATACCCGAAGCTTTCGGCATATGCGCCAATTCTCCTTGATATTTCATGAAGATGATGTCCCGCTTTTGCAAATTTAATGCCTTCAAAAAATGACTGCCGGGTTACATCGATCAGTTTCTGCGCCTCCGGGCTTATCTTTCCGACACCCCAGGTACGCGCCGCGTCAGAATGATATCCTTTCCATATAAGGCCAGCATCCAGAGATACAATATCTCCTTCTTTCAGGATATGTTTTCTTGTCGGGATGCCGTGAACAACTTCATCATTTACGGATACACAGATAGAGGCCGGATAACCATTGTAATTCAGGAAGTTCGGAATGCCTCCCCTTTCCCGGATCAGCTGTTCGCCATATTCATCAATTTCCTTTGTTGAAATACCGGGCCGGATAAAATCCCTGAGGGCGTTGTGGACTTCTTCCAGTTTATGGCCGGATTCCCTCATAAGCTCAATTTCATGCTCAGTCTTTATTGTTACCGCCATACGATCTTTCAGGCTCCTAATTTTTCTTTAATGGAGCTGAAGACTTCTTCCATATCCTTTGTGCCGTCCACGGTCACAAGGATCTTCTGGTCTTCATAATAATCGATGAGCGGCTGTGTCTGCTCATGATAAACGCTAAGACGTGTTTTTACTGTTTCAGGCTTATCATCATCGCGCAGAACAAGCTTGCTTCCGCAGACATCACAGGTGTCCGCCTGCTTCGGCGGATTGAATTCCACGTGATAAGTAGCTCCGCAGTTTGTGCAGGCCCTGCGTCCGCCCATACGCTTCACGATTGCTTCATCCGGAACATCGATGTTCACGGCAAAGTCAATCTTTCCGTTCATAGCGGCAACAGCCTTATCCAGTGCTTCTGCCTGAGGGATTGTCCTTGGAAATCCGTCAAGTACATAACCATCTTTACAGTCTTCCTGGCTGATTCGGTCTGCAACGAGGTCACATACGAGTTCATCCGGAACAAGCTTTCCTGCATCCATATAGCCTTTTGCCTTCTTGCCGAGTTCCGTCCCGCCCTTTATGTTCGCGCGAAAAATGTCGCCGGTAGAAATATGCGGTATCCTGTATTCATCAGCAACTCTTGCAGCCTGCGTTCCTTTGCCAGCTCCCGGTGCTCCCAGCATAATTATCTTCATTTTACGCCTCCTGATTTTTTGTTTTAAAGCCACCTATGGGGACACCCCGAAACGTATGGCTCGTGCTTCGGGCAGCCCCCTTAAGATTGGATTACTCGTTTAAGAATCCTTTGTAGTTCCTGACAAGCATCATAGACTCAATCTGCTTGACTGTTTCAAGGATAACGCCGACAATGATGATTATCGATGTTCCGCCGAATGAAACGCTGGCGCCGAAAACGCCGTTAAAGAAAAACGGAATAATTGCAATAATCACAAGCCCGACAGCACCGATAAAAATGATATAATTAAGGATTTTTGTCAGGTAGTCCGACGTCGGTTTGCCCGGACGTATGCCCGGAATGAAACCGCCCTGCTTTTTCATATTGTCCGAAACCTCAAGCGGGTTAAAGGTAATTGAAGTATAGAAGTAAGCAAAGAAAATTACCAGGGCAATATAGATAGCAAGTCCGATGTTATAAATCGGTTTTGAGAAATTAAACCAGTTGTTGGAGCTTAAGATGCCCAGAAGCGTCCCGACCCAGCCTCCGACATTGGACTTTCCCATAAATGTAGCAATAATTCCCGGAAAAGACATGATAGAGGACGCAAAAATTATCGGGATAACACCGGCCGTATTTACTTTCAACGGAATGTGCGTTGCCTGTCCGCCGACTACACGGCGTCCCACCATCTTCTTGGAATACTGTACCGGAATATTTCTCTGCGCATCATTTAAAACAAGAACCATGACGACCAGTGCAATAATTATAGCCGCAATAACAACAGCGGAAAGCGCACCTCTTGCTATTGTCTGGCCTTTTACAAACTGTTCATAAAGGCTTGTAAGATCACTCGGAAGACGTGAAAGGATATTTATGAGAAGTACCATAGATATGCCGTTTCCCACTCCCTTATCCGTAATCTGTTCACCAATCCACATAAGGAATGAAGATCCTGCCGTAAGGCTGGCAACGACGACTGCAGCCTTTGTAAAACTCATATCCGGTATAAGTCCCTGGTTGCCAAAGCCAATCGCCATGGCAATAGATTCAAAAAGAGCCAGGCCTACGGTCAGATAACGCGTAATAGCAGTCATCTTCTTTCTGCCTTCCTCACCGTCACGCTGCATTTCCTCGAGTGCGGGGATAGCTATCGTGAGCAGCTGGATGATAATCGAAGATGTGATGTACGGCGTTATTGACAAAGCAAGAATCGACATGCTGGAAAATGAACCGCCGGTAAATGCATCAAAGAAGTTAAATGCATCACCTGTCTGGCTGGCGAACCACTGTGCGAAGTAATCGCTGTTTACGCCGGGAACCGGGATCTGCGATCCCACCCGGATGATTGCAAGACACAGCAGCACGAAAAAAATCCTGTGCCGGATATCTTTTATCTTGAATGCATCCGCTACCTTTTTAAACATCAATCCACCTCGACTGTTCCGCCGGCTGCCTCAATTTTTTTCTTTGCGGTTTCACTCGCCGCAACATTTTTAAGTGTAATTTTCTTGGTAAGATCACCGTTTCCGAGAATCTTGACGCCGTCTGCAATTTTGGAAATTGCTCCGCTTTCAAGGAGAAGTTCCGGAGTTACTTCTGTTCCGTCTTCAAACTTTTCAAGCTTGCTGATGTTGATTGCGACGATATTCTTTGAGTTGCGATCCGTAAACCCTCTTTTAGGCAAACGTCTGAAGAGAGGCATCTGGCCGCCTTCAAATCCGGGTCTCGGTGCTCCTGAACGAGCCTTCTGTCCTTTACTTCCTTTTCCAGCCGTCTTTCCGTTGCCTGAGCTTTCGCCGCGGCCTCTGCGGAAATTATTGCTGTGCTTGGAGCCAAGAGCCGGCTGTAAGTTTGATAAATCCATTTTGGCACCTCCTAATTTACATCCGGAAGCAGTTTGCTTCCTTTATGATTCAGCTTAAAAGCCGGAAGCAATGCTTCTGTTCATCTTATTTATGCTTCTTCAACTTTTACCAGATAGCCGATTTTGGCGAGCTGGCCGCGCGTGCTGGCATTGTCCGGAAGGATGACGCTTGAATTCAGTTTGTGGAAACCCATGGATTCAATGACTTTCTTATTCTTCGGAACAGCACCGATGGTAGATTTTACTAATGTGATTTTAAGCTTCTTGTCTTCCATTTCGGTTTTCCTCCTTATGCCAGAATCTCTTCTACGGTTTTCCCGCGGAGACGTGCGACATCTTCCGGCGTCTTAATGGCTTTTAAGCCTGAAAGAGTCGCGAAGACGACGTTCTGCTTGTTGTTGGAGCCGAGGGATTTCGTACGGATGTTCTTAATACCTGCAAGCTCTATGACAGCACGTGCAGGGCCGCCGGCAATAACACCGGTTCCTTCCGGCGCCCTCTTAAGAAGTACTGTAGCACCGCCGTATTTCCCGGTATAGTCATGTGTAATGCTCTGGAATTCAGTTCTTGCAACAGTGACCAGATTTTTCTGGGCATCTTCTTTTCCTTTGCGGATAGCTTCGGGAATTTCAGCTGCCTTTCCGATTCCAGCCCCTACGTGCCCATTGCCGTCTCCGACAACTACAAGTGCAGAAAAGCGCATATTACGTCCGCCTTTTACAACCTTCGTGACACGTTTGATGGCAACGACCCGGTCTTCAAAGCCGTTTTCATCTTTGTCGTTTCTCTTAGAATTATTATCATTCTGTCTCATGAATTCTTCCCCTTCCTCTTAGAATGTTAGGCCCGCTTCACGTGCTGCGTCAGCGAGTGCCTGGATCTTGCCATGGTAGATATAACCGCCACGATCGAAGACCACTTCCTTGATTCCGGACTGGACAGCTCTCTCTCCAATGACCTTGCCTACCTTCTTAGCTGCTTCCACGTTATCGGTAAACTCAAGGCCTTCTTTTACATCTGGCTGGAGAGTAGAGGCCGATACCAGCGTCTTTCCTTCTGTGTCATTGACAATCTGCGCATAGATATGCTTGTTGCTCCGATAGACATTCAGTCTCGGGCATTCCGCTGTACCGTTGATTTTCCCGCGCATCCTGCTGTGTTTCTTGATACGGATTGTATTTCTTGACGGCTTAGTTATCATTTTTCACACTCTCCTTTCTTTATTTTTTACCAGTCTTGCCGACTTTGCGGCGGATAATTTCATCCGGATATTTGATGCCCTTGCCCTTGTAAAGTTCCGGCGGTCTCTTCTCACGGATATTGGCTGCATACTGTCCAACAGCTTCTTTACTGGTTCCTTTAATGATGATCTTGTTACCCTCAACAGAGGATTCAAGTCCTTCCGGATCCATCATTTCAACCGGATGGCTGTATCCGAGCGAAAGAACAATCTTCTTTCCCTGTTTTACAGCTTTATAACCGACACCGTTAATCTCCAGCGTCTTTGAAAAGCCTTCTGTAACGCCTAATACCATATTATGGATCAGGGCTCTTGTAAGGCCATGGAAAGCCTTGTTTCTCTTCAAATCGTTCGGTCTGCTGACCACGATCTGATTGTCTTTTGTTTCAATGGTCATCTCAGACGGAAATGTTCTTGTCAGAGAACCTTTCGGGCCTTTCACAGTGACCACGTTGCCGTCAGCTACATCCACAGTAACTCCTGCCGGGATGTCGACTGGCATTCTGCCAATACGTGACATGTTGTTTCCTCCTGACTTAAATTTTCGGAAGACGGCTTCTGCCGCTTCTGTTTTCAGTACCCGCCTCGCATGCTGTCACGCGAAAGCGTTTCCTCCGCATGTCACCATACGAAAGCTAATACTTCTCCGCCGACCTTCTGCTTTCTTGCTTCTTTGTCGGTAATAACACCTTTATTTGTTGAAATTATCGCAACGCCGAGACCGCCCAGGACTCTGGGAAGTTCTTCGCTGTTTGCATAAACACGAAGCCCCGGTCTGGAAATTCTTTTGAGACCGGTAATGATCTTCTCATTTTTATCAGAACCATATTTCAGAGTAATGCGAATAGCCTTTTCCACGCCTTCGCCGACAATTTCATATTTCGATATATAACCTTCGTTGAAGAGAATGTCTGCGATCGCGTTTTTCATCTTAGAAGAAGGAATATCGACTGTATCATGCTTGGCAGTATTGGCATTACGAATTCTCGTAAGCATATCTGCGATAGGATCATTCGTAGTATTCATATTTGATGACGCTCCTTTCTCAAAATTCTTTACCACGATGCTTTCTTTACTCCCGGAATTTCTCCTTTATAAGCTAATTCACGGAAGCAGATACGGCAGACACCGTATTTCTCCAGATATCCGTGCGGACGTCCGCAGATCTTGCAGCGGTTATACTGTCTCGTAGAGAATTTCGGCTTTTTAGCCTGTTTTAATTTCATGGATGTTTTTGCCACTTTTTTATCTCCTTTACTTTGCAAACGGCATATTGAATAATCTCAGCAGTTCGCGGGCCTCTTCGTCCGTTTTCGCCGTAGTAACGAAAATAACGTCCATGCCTCTGACCTTGTCGACTTTATCATACTCGATTTCAGGGAAGATCAGCTGTTCCTTAATGGCAAGTGCATAATTTCCCCTGCCGTCAAACGAATTCGGATTTACTCCGCGGAAGTCACGCACACGCGGAAGGGCCAGGTTAATCAGGCGATCCGCAAATTCATACATGCGCTCGCCGCGCAGTGTTACTTTGCAGCCGATTGGCATTCCCTCACGGATTTTAAAATTAGCAATTGATTTCTTGGCTTTCGTCCTGATGGCATGCTGACCGGTAATTGTTTCCATATCAGCAACTGCCGCATCCAGAAGCTTTATATTTTCCTTCGCTTCGCCTACGCCCATATTGACGACGATCTTCACGAGTTTCGGAACTTCCATCGGATTTTTATATTCGAATTTTTTCGTCATCGCTTCCGCGATTTCATTATCATACTGCTCTTTGAGTCTGCTCAATTCTTGCTCCTCCTTCCTCAGTCGATCGTCTCGCCGGTGGATTTGGCAACACGTACTTTCTTTTTATCCTTGCCCTCGCCCTCAACCTTGAAACCGATTCTCGTCGGCTTTCCTTTATGAAGGTACATGACATTGGAAATGTCGATCGGGGCTTCTTTATTGACGATCCCGCCCTGCTGATTGGCAGAAGCCGGTTTCTGATGCTTCGTGATCATGTTGACGCCTTCTACGACAACAGTGCTTTTCTTAGCATTGACAATGAGCACTTTACCCTCTTTATCCTTGTCTTTGCCGGCGATTACACGCACTGAATCACCTTTTTTTATTTTAAGTGCTGACATCTGTATCCTCCTATAATACTTCCGGAGCAAGCGAAACAATCTTCATAAACTGTTTCTCCCTCAGCTCACGGGCTACCGGTCCAAAAATACGCGTTCCTCTCGGAGTGTTGTCGTCCTTGATGATAACCGCAGCATTTTCATCAAATTTGATGTAGGATCCGTCTTTACGGCGTGCGCCCTTAACCGTGCGGACGACCACAGCCTTCACAACATCACCTTTCTTTACAACACCGCCGGGCGTTGCATCTTTGACCGAAGCAACGATTACATCGCCGATATGGGCATATCTCCTTGTTGAACCGCCCATGACACGGATACACAGGATTTCTTTAGCCCCGGTATTGTCAGCGACCTTAAGTCTGCTTTCCTGTTGAATCATGCTTGTATCCTCCATTTCAAACTGTTGTAAAACACAACTCACTTAACCTTTTCGACGACTTCGACAAGTCTCCATCTTTTATCTTTTGATAAAGGTCTTGTTTCCATGACTTTTACTGTATCGCCGATGCTGCATTCATTATTTTCGTCATGAGCCTTCAGCTTATAAGTCTTCTTAACGATTTTCTTATACAGCGGATGCTGAACATGGTCTTCGATCGCTACAACGATTGTCTTGTCCATCTTGTTGCTGACGACCTTACCGACGCGTGTTTTCCTGAGGTTTCTCTCTTCCATCTCTTATGCCTCCTTCGCAGCATGCGCCTGCTCGACCATTACTGTCTGGATTCTTGCAATGTTCTTACGGACGTCTTTAATCCTGCTCGTATTATCAAGCTGGTTCGTGGCGTTCTGGAATCTCAGATTAAAAAGTTCCTTCTTGGCCGCTACCAGTTCTTCATTCAATTCCGTCTCGGACTTGCCTCTGAGTCCTTCGATATACTTTGTACTCTTCATTTTTCTTCACCGCCTTCCGCAGGAGCGTCAGCAGCAGATGCCGCTGCTCTTGCAGCTTCTTCGGCTTCAATAGCCCTTTCCTCTCTCAGAATTTCTTTTTCGGAAATGGCCTGAGCGTGTGTTTTATCATCTTTGCCATTGACCTGTTCGCGTGAGCAGATTTTGCATACGCACGGCAGTTTGTGCATGGCAAGACGCAGTGCTTCTTTAGCTTCATCATCTGAAACACCGGCAATTTCAAAAAGTACACGGCCGGGTTTCACAACGGCTACCCAGTACTCAACGGAACCTTTTCCTGATCCCATTCGGGTTTCAGCAGGTTTCGCCGTTACGGGTTTGTCCGGGAAAATGTCAATCCAGACTTTGCCGCCACGTTTGATGTAACGCGTCATAGCGACACGGGCAGCTTCAATCTGATTTGATTTAATCCAGCAGGGCTCGGTCGAAACAAGACCGTAGGTGCCATATGTGATACGTGTTCCATTCGTAGGCTTTCCTCTCATGGAACCGCGGAACTGCTTTCTCCGCTTAACTCGTTTAGGCATTAACATTCTGATCGCTCCCTTCCTTATTTCCCTTGACAGGAAGTACTTCGCCGTTATAGATCCATGCCTTCACGCCGACTTTTCCGTACTGTGTATCTGCTTCTGCAAATCCATAGTCGATGTCGGCACGGAGTGTCTGAAGCGGAATGGTGCCGTCGCTGTAAGTTTCCTTACGGGCGATATCCGCTCCGCCGAGACGACCCGAGCAGGCTGTCTTAATTCCTTTCGCTCCCGCGCGCATCGTGCGCTGCATGGTTGACTTCATTGCACGGCGGAAAGAAATACGGTTCTCCAGCTGAAGAGCAATGTTCTCAGCCACAAGCTGTGCATCTCTGTCCGGACGTTTGATTTCTTTAATGTCAACCATCATTTTGCGCCCGACTTCTTTGGAAAGATCATTCTTGATCTTTTCGATTTCAGTTCCGCCTTTGCCGATGACAAGACCCGGCTTAGCCGTATAAATTGTTACTTTAACACGGTCAGAAGCACGTTCAATCTCAATCTTTGAAACACCGGTGCTGTAAAGCCTTTTTTTAAGATATTTACGGATTTTATAGTCCTCAACGAGGTTATCCGAGAAATCCTTATCAGCATACCATTTGGAATTCCAATCCTTAATGACACCGACTCTAAGGCCGTGTGGATTGACTTTCTGTCCCATTTTGCCCTCCTTTATTTCTCATCCAGTACAACGGTGATGTGGCTGTTGCGCTTCAGGATACGATACGCGCGGCCCTGTGCCCTTGGCTGGATTCTTTTCATTGTCGATGCCCTTCCTGCGAAGCATTCTGCCACGTAGAGATTAGCTCTGTTCATTCCGTTGTTGTTTTCTGCGTTAGCTGCTGCAGACTCAACAAGTTTCTTGACTACACTGGAAGCATAACGCGGGCTGTAAGTCAGGATACCGAGTGCGGTTTCCAGATCTTTTCCGCGTATTGCATCAAGCACGAAGCAGGCCTTCTGAACAGACATTCTGGCATAAGCAAGCTTTGCAGACGGCCTTGTTTCCCTATTGCTATCATTTCTTTCCCGTTTTATCTGGGATCTATGACCCTTAGCCATGAATATTCTCCTTTCGATTCACGCCTCTACCTTAAGAACCTGATGTATTCTGCGATGCTGCTGCAGCCGATGAAGAAACGCTTGTTTTAGCCTCAGTAGCTTTTGCCCCTGCGTGGCCTCTATAAGTACGCGTTGCTACGAATTCACCAAGTTTATGCCCTACCATATCCTCCGTAACATAAACCGGGACATGTTTTCTTCCGTCATGAACGGCAAAAGTATGTCCTACAAAGCTCGGGAAGATTGTAGACCGGCGTGACCAGGTCTTAATGACGGCTTTCGTTCCGGATGCATTAAGCGCATCTACTTTTTTAAGCAGATATCCATCCGCGAACGGGCCTTTTTTCAATGAACGTGCCATTTTCCTGCCTCCTTAATTTGCGGACGAAGAAACGGAACCTTTGCCATTTCTCCTTCTTACTATCAGTTTGTTCGACTGTTTCTTGTGTTTTCTCGTCTTGTAGCCAAGCGCCGGCTTGCCCCATGGCGTGCACGGTCCCGGACGTCCTACCGGAGCCTTGCCTTCGCCGCCGCCGTGCGGATGATCATTCGGGTTCATAACAGAACCGCGGACGGTCGGGCGAATGCCCATATGTCTTGTACGTCCGGCCTTTCCGATGCTGACCAGATTGTGCTCTCCGTTTCCTACAACGCCGATTGTAGCGCGGCATTCGATCGGAACCATCCTCATTTCGCCGGACGGAAGACGAAGAGTTGCGTACTTTCCTTCTTTAGCCATCAGCTGAGCAGCATTCCCGGCAGCTCTTACAAGCTGGCCGCCGCGTCCCTGATGAAGTTCGACGTTATGAACCATCGTACCTACGGGAACCTTGGAAAGCGGCAGGCAGTTGCCCACCCTTACTTCAGCCGTTTCACCATTCATAAGCTTTGTTCCTACAGTCAGGCCGTCCGGTGCAAGGATATATGCCTTCTCACCGTCAGCATAGCAGATCAGCGCAATATTTGCCGTTCTGTTCGGATCGTACTCAATCGTCTTTACAACTGCCGGAATTCCATCTTTGCTGTTTCTCTTAAAATCGATAATCCTGTATTTTCTTCTGCTTCCGCCTCCGCGATGGCGGCAGGTGATTTTGCCCTGATTGTTACGTCCGGAATTCTTCACCAGGTTCTCGGTAAGGGACTTTTCAGGTGCCTTTACCGTGATTTCTGAGAAATCAAGGCCTGTCATGTTCCTTCTGGACGGCGTATAAGGCTTATATGTCTTAATACCCATTTCGCTTTTCTCCTTCGTTATTTAATCTCACGCATAAGTGCGTATAGGAATTTCAGTTTCCGGAAAATCAAAGTCCGTTAAAGATCTCGATTTCCTTGCTTTCCTCCGTAAGGGCAACGATTGCTTTTTTCCTTTTTGCCGTCATGCCCTGCGTCTGGCCGCGTCTTCTCATTTTTCCTGCGACGTTCATCGTGTTGACGCTTTTAACCTTGGTTCCGTCAAACATCTTTTCGACAGCTTCCTTGATCTGCGTCTTTGTCGCTTCCGGATGGACGAAGAAAGTATATTTCTTGTCACTCATTCCGGACATGCTCTGCTCCGTGACGACGGGTTCAAGTATAACGTCATAATATTTTAAATCAGCCATTATGCGAACACCTCCTCGATCGTCTTAACAGCGTCCTGCGTAAGGATCAGCTTCTTATACTTCAGCATATCGTATAAGCAAAGCGTTCCGGCAGTAGAGAGCATCATTTCCGGAATATTCCTGGCGGAAAGATAAACATTCTTGTCGGTTTTATCAATGACGACGTATGCTTTACCGGCTTTCAGGCTTTCAAGCACCTTCACCATGTCCTTTGTCCTGGGAGCTTCAAATGCAAGCTTGTCCAGAACAATAAGATCATTATCATTAAGCTTGGACGTCAATACTGATTTAAGTGCCGCCCGTTTTTCTTTCTGGTTCATTTTAAAAGTATAGCTTCTCGGCACCGGTGCGAAAACGACGCCGCCATGCGTCCACTGCGGAGATCTTGTTGACCCCTGTCTTGCATGGCCTGTTCCTTTCTGTCTCCACGGCTTTTTGCCGCCGCCCGATACTTCTGAGCGTGTCTTGGCCTTCTGTGTGCCCTGACGCATATTAGCCAGATGCAGCACAACTGCCTGATGAACCAGGTTTTCCTTGATGTCTGCTGCGAATATTTCATCGCTTAAGTCCATCTTGCCAACCTCCTGGCCATCCATATTATAAACGGATACGTTAGCCATCTTAGTTATTGTCCTCCTATTCCAACTTACTTGTTCTTCTTGACTGATTCTTTGATCGTCACAAGGCATTTCTTTGCACCAGGAACCGCTCCCCTTACAAGTATCAGGTTCTCGTCTGCATTTACGCGGACAACCTCAAGGTTCTGGATCGTGATGCGCTTGCTGCCCATATGTCCGGGCATTCCCTTTCCCTTGTAAACTCTGCTCGGATCAGAAGAAGTTCCGTTGGAACCCTGATGACGGTGGAATTTGGAGCCGTGGGCCATAGGTCCTCTTGACTGTCCCAGACGATGAATTGCGCCCTGAAAGCCTTTGCCCTTGGAAATAGCCGTCGCATCGATATGATCGCCGACAGCAAATATGTCCGCCTTGATTTCCTGCCCCGGTTTGTATTCCTCAGCATTTTCAAACTTCAGTTCCTTAATAAACCTCTTGCAGGAAACGCCGGCCTTATCGAAAATGCCTTTCATCGGCTTTCCAACAAGTTTTTCACGTTTGTCATCAAAACCGACCTGAACAGCGCTGTAGCCATCGCTGTCTTTCGTCTTAACCTGCGTCACCACGCACGGGCCTGCGCTCAGCACGGTTACCGGAATGAGTGACCCGTCATCCGCGAAGATCTGAGTCATGCCGATCTTCTTTGCCAGAATTGCTTTTTTCATTTGCTGATTTCCTCCTTACAGCGGATTGCATAAAATGCAATCATACTAATTCGTTTTACTTGTTCTTCATCTTGATGTCGATATAAACACCGGCCGGCATTTCAAGATGGGACAGTGCGTCCACAGTCTTCTGCGTCGGTGCAATGATATCGATGAGCCTCTTGTGGGTTCTCTGCTCGAACTGTTCGCGGGAATCCTTGTACTTATGGACTGCCCGCAGGATGGTGATGATTTCCTTCTTTGTCGGAAGCGGCACCGGTCCGCTGACTGTTGCCCCATTCTTCTTAACAGTGTCGATTATTTTGGCTGCTGATGCATCCACGAGGGTGTGATCATACGCCTTGAGTGTGATTCTCATTACCTGACTTGCCATAAAAAAAGTCGCCTCCTTTTCGCACTTCTACGAGTACGACAAGCGGTGACTGTACACATCTCCGTGTGTGTCCCCGCTTCCGGGAAACCCACACGTGTTTCCGCCTTATACAGCGGACGAGAGCACAGTGACTTGTCGCCAGTATCCTTACATGACATTTGCTCCACGGAGAACCTGCAACGAATGTGCAGCAACTTCACGCTTCATCGCTATCATGTCACAGCAGGAAATATTATAACCGAAACCCCCTGCATTTTGCAAGGGGTTTTTCAGATTTTCTATAAGTTTTTCAGACATTTTTTAAAAACGGGAATATTTCAAAGCAGATCGGAAAAATCCACCAGAGTAACGTCTGTATCGTTATCCTTTGCGACCCTTGGTTCTACACCTGTCTTGGAAGCTTCATCAAGGATCTCATCCAGCGTCTTCCGTTCAACCGGGACAAAACTGTTCGGATCCGCTCTTACTGAAGCAGCCGCTCTGACCTCTTCCTGAGGTATCATCTGAGTCGGAGCATCGGCAACTGATGAAGAAGCGTTTTCCTGCGCCGCTGTTTTTGACGCTGCGGCAATGGAAGAAAGATCAGGAAGGATACTGGTAGGCTCCGCCGTACCATCCGATACCGGCGCAATATCTTTTTTCAGAGCATCGGACGACCCGGCAGAAACATCGTCTGTTCCCTGGACATCCGGGAGTTCTTCGAAAGCAGCAGGCGCCTCCCGGACAGCGGACATTTCCGCAGAAGCATCCGAAGCCTCAGGGCTTACAGACGAGCCCGCTCTTACGGCAGCCGTCTCAGAACCAAGAGGCGAACCTGCAGCAGCATCAGCTGTCCCAGGGCTTTCGGGCGAGCCCGCGGCAGCCGTATCCTGACCTGCGAGCAATCCTGCGCCACCGGCTGCCGTATCAGGGACAGCGGATGGCTCTTCATATAAAGGAGCCGCTTTCGCAGCTGTATCATTTTCATCTTCTTCTGAAAAGAGATCGCCTGAATCAACCTGCTTTTTTCCGGCTTTTTTTTTAGTTTTTTTCTCGGCCTTTTTGGCTTCCTTCGCAGAGATCCTGGCATCTTTCTCAGCCTGTCTTGCGTCTTTCTCAGCCTGCTTCGCTTCTTTTTCAGCCTGCTTCTCAGCCTTTTTTTCTTCTCTTGGGGAAAGCTTCACCTGCGTATCTTCTTCATCTTCCTCGTCTTCATCCGGTCTCTTCTTCCAGAGTTCCGAAAGGATAAAAAGGATAATCATGAAGAGAACAACCAGCCCTATAATCAGGATTCCTTCCATACTGTGCATTGCCATAACCACGTAGCCGATGTAAGGAATCGTTATCATAACCTTCGAAACGCTGTTTCGAAGCGTTATTTCTTCGGCGGTAGCCGATTTGTCCGTTGCATTTAAAACTTTAAACTTTCCTGTAGAAGCATCGCCTTCCTCAATAATATAAGCATAAGTCTTCGTATCCGATTCCTTAAGGATTTCGTTTCCGGAAACCAGCTTCGTAACATTTACATCCTGCGAGTAGGTGATGGAACCCTGTGGCAGATTGGTATTCATATCTGTTGTATCTACAATTGTCGTTGTGATTCCAAGCACCGGCGGCACCAGGATCGCCGCTGCTATCAGGATGGCACAGACCAGAAATATATTCACTATAACTTTCAGGAACTTAGACATCGTGCATCTCCTTAGTAATACTTATACTTTCACAGACATTTTAACATTTCAAAATGATTCTGTACATATTTTTTTGATGCAAGCGTCAAAAGTCAA
>DCDB01000271.1 GCA_002316215.1 Lachnospiraceae bacterium UBA1066
AAACGGAAGGAAAACTGAAGAAACGGCAAAAGGGGTACTGCAGCGGCAGTATCTCTTTTTTTATGCCATGAATTTTGAAAAAAAAGGGGGACGATCGGATTTCCTTTTTTTCTTAGGGCACAGGCCGGGATATTCTGCGAGGTCAAAATAGTGTTAGGAAAATTGACCTGAAAAAACAGACGGTAAAAACAGGTCATTTTCCGCAAACAGGATACGGCACGCACAGGAAATGATTTATTCCGGAAAAAACTATAATGAATTCAGAACCTGAGCAAAGAAGGGAAGTAAAAAAGAGCAGTAAAAAAGAGCAGTAAAAAAAGAAATACAAAGAAGTACAGCAGATAAAGAGAAAGAAAAAATAAACCAAAAGAACCGGGAAAGGTTCGAAAGAGAGGCAGAGAATGGCAGAGTATACGACACAGTTAGTTGTAATTGCAGGCGGGCCCGCAGGGCTTTGCGCAGCAGTCCAGGCCGCGGAAAACGGAGCGGAGGTCATCCTTATTGAAAAGAATGCAGCCGTCGGCGGAGCAGCCAATATGGGCATGGGCCCTCTGGCAATCGGAACCAGCTATCAGAAACGGCAGATGTACGACATTACCGTTGAAAAGGCTCTTAACATGATTATGGAGTACACACATTACAATATCGACGGACGCCTGGTAAAGAGATACTTCGACCAGTCCGCGGAGACGATTGAGTGGCTTGAAGATATGGGCGTTGAGTTTGAAGGCGCTTATAAATATTTTACGAAGTCTGAACCGACATGGCACATTGTCAAAACCGATCAGGGAATCGGACCGCGTGCCGCATCCTTTATGAATAAAGCGCTTTTTGCCCGTGCTGAGGAGCTTGGCGTGCGTTTTCTTCTGGAGACTGCCGGCAGGAAGATCCTGAAAGATGCAGAAGGAAAGGTCTGCGGCGTTGTAGCGGCGGATAAAGACGGAAAAGAAATTGAGATCGCCTGCAAGGCGGCGATTATTGCGACCGGCGGAGCAGGCGCCAATCCGGAACTTATCAAGGCGGAGACCGGCTATACCTTCAACAAGGACATGTTCAATTTCGCAATTCCGGGAAATGTCGGCGACGGCATTAAGATGGCCTGGGAAGCGGGCGTGGATCATGTTCCGGTCCGCATCGAGCAGGCGGCGAACTTCGAAGGCATCGATGATCTTCCGATGAGCGTCCCGAACATCATGATGCAGCCGAATCTCCTCGTAAACCTTCACGGAAAACGTGTTATGGATGAAGAACAGATGCAGAATACGACGTTCTTAAGCAATGCCGCTTCCCACCAGAAGCACCGTGTCCTTTTCAGTATCGTGGACAGCTCTATCGTAAAATACTATATGCGGAACGGCGTGGACGAAATCAGCATGGTACGCTTCAACCCGGATGTTTCCGATTTTGTCGACGGCGTGAAGATGGCGCAGACAAACGGAAATACAGGTCTCTTTATTGCAGACTCACTTGAGGAGCTTGCGGATCTGACAGGCATCGATGCAGAAAATCTTGTGGAGACAGTAGAAGAATACAACGACTTCTGCGACAGCACGGATGAGGAATTCTTCAAACGCAAGAAATATCTCCGCCCGCTTGTTAAAGCGCCTTTCTATGCGGCAGCCATCCGTCCGGGCGGATACGGCACAGTCGGCGGCATCCGCATCAATGAAAACTGCGAAGCCTGCGACAGTGAATTCGAGCCGATCCCGGGTTTATATGCAGCCGGGGCGGATGCCTGCAACATTTACGATGACAGTTATATGTTCCTTCTGCCGGGCAACTCTATGGGCTTTGCGGTTAATACAGGACGCATTGCCGGTATGGAAGCAGCCGACTATATTGCAGAAGACTAAATACCGAAAGTAAATTTACGGAGAGGAATAGCCATGGCCTGTATAACCATTGATGGAGTGAAAATCGAAGTCCCGGAAGGGAAAAACATTTTGGAATGTGCGCTGGATGCGGGAATTTACATTCCTCATCTGTGCCATCATAAGGATTTAAATCCGCTCGGTTCGTGCCGGATGTGCATTGTGCAGGCGGATGGCCATTCCGGGCCCGAACCTTCCTGTATGCTGAAAGCGGAAGACGGACTCGTGATCCATACCAAGTCGGATGAAATCCGGAAGCTTCAGATGCTTGCGCTTGAGCTTTTGCTTGCAGGCCATCCGGAGGACTGCTCTACCTGCCCGAAATACGGGCACTGCGAACTGCAGATGCTGATTCAGTACATCGGGCCCAAAACCGGACGGCTGAAACACCGTTCGAAGGGCTTTGCGCCGGACGGAAGGAATCCGCTGCTTCTCCACGATATGAACCGCTGCATTCTCTGCGGGAGATGCGTTCGTGCCTGCGGCGATCTGCGCGGAGTCGGCGTGCTGCAGTATCAGAAGAAGGAAGATTTAGAGGTATATACCGGCACGCTTCACCAGAAGCTTTTAAAGGATACGGACTGCCGTTTCTGCGAGGCCTGTGCGGAGGTGTGCCCAACCGGTACGATCCGCGATATCCTTGCTTCTTCGGAAATAAAGAAAGAAGATTATGTTGTTCCCTGCCGTGCGGGATGCCCGGCGCATACGAATATCCCGGAATACATCCGTTTTGTCAAGGAAGGCGATTTTGATGCGGCGGCTGCCGTTATCCGCGAGAAGCTTCCTTTCCCGAAGAGCCTGGGATATGTCTGCTCACACGCCTGTGAACTCGAATGCAAACGCAAGGCGTTAAATGAACCCATGTCGATCCGGAATATTAAGCGTTTCGCGGCTGAACAGGATTCCGGAAAATACTGGAAGGGGAAAGGCAAACAGCTCCCGGATACCGGTAAAAAGGTCTGCATTGTCGGAGCGGGACCAGCAGGGCTTACAGCGGCATATTACTTAAGAAAACAGGGACACAGCGTTACAGTGAAGGAAGCCCTGCCGACGGCAGGAGGCATGCTGTCTTACGGAATTCCTTCCTATCGTATGCCAAGAGAGCTTGTACAGGAAGAAATCAGGGTATTTACCGATCAGGGCGTAAAAATTGAGACGAACGTTAAGGTGGAAAAACCGGCAGAGCTCCTGAAAGAATATGATGCCGTGCTGATGGCTATCGGCGGACACGCGGGTGTGCGGCTTCCGATGAAAGGCAATACACTTCCCGGAGTGCTCCTGAATATTGATTTCCTGCGCAGGGCGGCGATGGGAGAAGAAACCGGGCTTGGAAAACATGTGATTGTCTTAGGGGGCGGAAATGTAGCCTTTGACTGCGCCAGAACCGCAAAAAGGCTCGGGGCAGAAGAGATCCATGTCGCCTGCCTGGAGGCGAGAGATAAGATGACCTCGGATGACGAGGAAATCGAACAGGCAAAAGAAGAAGGCATTTTTGTTCATCCGGCCCAGACCTTTGAAGCGATAACCGGAGAAGACCATGTAACCGGCGTTGATTTTATGAACGTAGAATCGTTTTCTTTTGATGAAAACAGAAAGGCCATTATTAAAAAAGAGGAAGGCTCTGAGCATCATATCGATGCGGACACGGTCATTTTCGCCGTCGGGCAGAGAACGGAAATTACAGAAGCGGCAGGCCTTGTTTTAGGACGCGGCAGCAGCATTTCCGTGAAGGATATGACAAAAGACAAATCCGCTTCGATTCAGGGCGTTTTCGCTGCAGGCGATTGCATTTACGGAACGAAATCCGTGGTGATGGCAGTGGAATCGGGCAGAGAAGCGGCAAGCCAGATCGATCTTTATCTTGGCGGTGACGGAGATATCGAAGAGACACTTGCACCGAAGCAGAAGGCGGATCCGTGTATCGGCGTGATTCCCGGTTTCTCAGGCCTTTCAAGACAGAAACCCCAAGTGGATCCGGCGGATAGAAGGCAGGACAATTTTTCGTTATTTGACCACGGTTTCTGCAGGGAGACAGCCTGCGCGGAAGCGGGGCGGTGCCTGCAGTGCGATCTGCGCTTACAGATTTCCGAACCCCGGACCTGGGGAGACTTTTCATAAATCCGCAAAGGAGGAAGAATAAATGGGCGCTTATGCGACAGCGAAAGAACTGGGAAGAGAAGCTGTACTGGAGAAAATTAAGTCAGCCGGCCTTATGACCTATGGGCTCAGACGGGAGGATTTCTGTGAAGCCCTGAAGCAGGCGGAGGAAGCTGCCCCGGTAGATGCGGGCCTTAATAATGCGGATACGGACGGCGCGCTTCTGGAACTATTGAGGGAAAATCCGGGCCGGATCTTCGAGGGCATCCGGATTGCGGGAATGCTGACGGGAACGGAAGCTTTAAGCCTCTATCTTCCGGAGAAGGAAACCGCTCTTGCAGAAGAGCTTGGCGGAACGGCTGAAACATACGGCATAGAAATTATAAACGATATCATAGATGTGCGTAAATCCGAGAGGCATTTTCTTTTACATATCGTCACGGCGGCAGAACTTTCGGATATCCTGGAAGGCACAAGCGAAGAAGGAGTTTACATAAAGGCAGAAGATAAGCCTCTTGAGAAGGTACGAAGCGATACGAAGGTGTCGTCTCTTATATCCCTGGAAGGCGCCAGGGCTGTTTCAATGGGCTATCATTTCTTTACGCCGGAGGAGGCAGCGGATAAGACGGCAGCGGATGCTGTCAATGCGGTCATCAAAGTGATCCGCGAAGATCAGTGCATTGTCCGGGAAACCCTGGACAAGCTGAGCGCTTTCAGGCGCGCAAGCTGCGGAAAATGCGTGTTCTGCAGGGAAGGCCTGATCCAGCTCGAATACATGCAGAAGGAGATCACGGCAGCAAGAGGCAAAGCAGAGTATCCGGGACTTACGCAGGAAATCGGGGAAGCGATGGGGATCTCGACTCTTTGCTCTGTAGGACAGGAATCCGCAAAGGCAGCGCTTGATGCGACGGCAAAGTTTGCCGGTGAGTACGAGGCGCACATTAAGAAAAACAAATGCCCGGCCGGCGTGTGCACTTCATTTTCCCATATCTATGTCGATCCGCAGGCCTGCACAGGCTGCGGGGACTGCATGGATGTCTGCCCGGCGGACTGCATTGAAGGAAGACCGAAATATATCCATATGATTGATGAATTCGATTGCACGAAATGCGGAAAATGCATAGAAGCCTGCGAGGAAGATGCAATCGTGAAGACTTCCGGAAAGCTTCCGAAACTTCCGAACATCCTGACAAAGGCGGGCAGGTTCCGTAAACACTGAAATGTAAAAAATAAAAGCGGAAAGCAAGAGGGCTTTTTTATGGACAGTGTAATGAATGAGACAAAGGTTCATCCGTACAGCAGGGGCGTTTCCATCATCGGCGTCGGCTGCACTCCGTTTATGTATACGGTGGACAATCCGGAAACGAACGGACTTACGGAAGGGGAAATGTTCGGCTACGCGGCGCTTCAGGCAATGGAGGATGCCGGCGTAAATCCGCAGAAAGTGGATTTTTATTTTCACGGAGAAGCGAGCCCTCTGAACGGTTCCAATTATCTGACGCCGAATATCCAGGTCGCAAACTGGTTCGGCATGAAAGGAAAGGCTTCGATTCATCATTCGGAAGCCTGCTGCACCGGCTATTATGCGGTTGAGGAAGCCGTCAATGCCGTTGCCTCCGGAAAATACAATTGCGTGCTTTCCGGCTGTGTGGAATTCGGGGACAGCCTTGCCGTACCCGGACATCCGTATAAGCGCGAGAAAATGACGATGGACAAATTCCTCAAGACTACTTCCTGGCTTTATGACCGCAATTACACGCGGAGCCTGATGGCAGGCCAGGAGCTGATTTATGATGACGCGGCCGAATGGTACAAGAGGACGCGCGGCCTCACGGATCAGCAGATGGACGATACACTGAACCGGATGTGCATCAACAACCGCAGGAATGCCTCCGTGAATCCTCTTGCGCTTGAGAGAAGAACCTATGAAGACATTGCAAAAGAAAAGGGCTTTGACAACGTCATGGATTATATGCGCTCTCCCTACAATCCTCAGATGGGAGATTTCCTGAGAGCAAGCGGAGTCGAGCTCAAATGCGACGGCGCTGCAGCGGTTATTGTCTGTGCAACGGAGCTGGTTGACCGGTATATGGGAAATAAGAACCACAAAGCAGTTGAGGTCCTGGGCACAGGCTGCGCTGCCTGCGAGGCCACGACGCCGCATTTTGAAGTCAGTGCCACAAAAGAGGCTGTCCGCCAGGTATATGAAGTTACGGGTGTGAAGCCGGAAGAAATCGATATCTTTTACGCGAATGATTTTATTATCACGTCACATCTTATTTCTGCTGAAATTGCCGGCTATCTGCCTTACGGAGAAGGCTGGAAATACATCTGCGAAGGCAGGACCGCCTATGACGGAGATAAGCCGATTAATACAAATGGCGGCCGTACCTCCTTCGGGCATGCGCATGCTGCCTCGGGGCTTGCGGATCTTTATGAAGCCGTCCGTCAGATGCGCGGGGAAGCGGGCGCGGGACAGGTAAAGTTCCTTCCGAAAACCGCAATGCTGCGCGGCTACGGCGGTGCGCAGAATATCTGCACCTATATTATCCGGACGGCGGAGTAAAGGAGAACGAAGATGAGCGTAAAATTAGAAAAAGTTGTCGAGACTTTTTATGAGAACCTTGAACAGGGCAGGATTACAGGCAGAAAATGCAAACAGTGCGGAGCCGTAGAATTCCCGCCGGTATATGCGTGCAATTCCTGCGGAAGCACGGACATGGAATGGGTTGAGATCAGCGGAAAAGCAAAAATGTATTCGATCGTCATGCCGGCGCCGCTGTCTATGAAACCGGAGTATAAATCTCTCGGAAAATTCGCCTATGGCGAAGTAGAGATCGAAGAAGGCGCAAGGCTCAATGCCGTTGTCCGCGGGATGACCAAGAAAAAAAGAAAAGAAATTATGGAGAATAAGAAGCTTCCGGTCAGCTGCCATGCCGCCATTTACCAAAGAGACGGGTATAAGACTGTTGTATTTGATCTGGACGAAGAGCAGTAAGGGTAATTAGCTTGTGAAAAGGCAAATATTATGATGCGGATTGCGGGAATCGCGAAGCGATGGAGCAATCCGAAGCATCATATTATGGGGAATCATTCCCGAATAAAAATAATAAGGAGATAAAAAGATGGATCGGAAAGAGCTGGAGAATAAGATTATTGAACTGGTAGCCGTTTCTTACAATAAACAGCCGTCGGAGCTGTCCCTTGAGACGAATTTTAAGAATGACCTGTCCGGCGCTTCCATACAGATGGTAGCCCTGGTTGCAGAAATCGAAAATGAACTTGACGCGATGATCGCGCTCCAGGATGCGGCGGCCTGCAATACGATCGGAGAACTTGTCGATGCTGTGGAGGCGGAGCTGTAATGAGCGTTCTTGACGGCATTTATGCGAAAGCAAAAGCAAATCCGCAGAAGGTGGCATTTCCCGAAGCGACAAATGAAAAAATGATGCAGGCGGCTTATGAAGCGGGCAGGGAAGGCTGCATTCTTCCGGTTCTGGTCGGCAATGCCGAAGAAATCAGGACGCTTGCGAAAGAACGCGGCTATGAGGCTTCTGCTTTTACTATTGCGGATATCAACGAAGAAACGGAGAAAGCCCGGATTATTGCAGAATATGTTGCGCTTCCGGATACGAAGCTCAGGGAAAAAGCATTGGGACGCCGCATGCAGAATCCCCTGTATTATGCCATGGCAATGCAGAAAATCGGAGAGGTCAGCGTGACCTTTGCCGGTATTGACAATACAACCGGGGACGTGCTTCTTGCCGGACAGATGATGATCGGCCTTGCGCCGGGAATCCAGACGGTTTCCAGCATCGGCCTTTGCGATATTCCCGGATTTGAGGGCAGCGAAGGATCGCTTCTTGCCGTCGGCGACAGTGCGGTCTGCACGAATCCTACGTCGGAACAGCTGGCGGACATTGCGATTTCTGCCTGTGATACCGTGAAGAGCCTGCTTTCCTGGGAGCCCCGGTGCGCGTTTGTCTGCTATTCTACGCTCGGGAGCGGGCAGGGAGAGCTCATAGACAAAGTGACGAAAGCCCTTGCGATTGCAAATGAAAAGCGCCCGGATCTTGCCATTGACGGGGAGTTCCAGTTTGACGCGGCCATTTCCCGGGAGGTGGCGAAAAAGAAAGTCAGGCGGGAAAGCAAGGTTGCAGGTAAGGCAAATGTCATTATCTGGCCGGATCTAAACGTCGGAAATGTCGGTGTCAAGCTGATCCAGCAGTTCGGCCATGCGGATGCTTACGGCCCGATGCTTCAGGGATTCAACGGCATCGTCTGCGACTGTTCAAGAGGCGCGCCTGTTTCTGAAATCAAGGGAAATATCGTTATTTCCGCCGTCCGTGCGGCCGGTATGGATAAGGCATAAAGCGATCATCTCTGCTTTATGCCTTATGTTTGAAAAAGGATCCTGTGCAGTGAATATCGGGGCGGCTTTGAGATGGTCTGCATTTTCGAAATGAAAAATATCAGGGGGAAACTATGAGTTATAGGGTTTTTACGATTAATCCGGGCTCCACATCCACGAAGATTGCCCTGTTTCAGGGTTCAGAATGTCTTTTTTCTAAAAATGTAGCGCATGATGCCGCTGAACTTTCGAAGTTCGGGAGCATGGCCGGACAGCTTCCGTACCGGCGTGACATGATACTGGGCATTTTAAAAGATGCCGGCATTGCGCTGGAGAATATCGATGCTTTCGTCGGACGGGGCGGCGGTCTGCTTTCCGTGGAAGGCGGAACCTATGAGATTACGGATCTGATCCTTCTGCATGCGAGAACCTGTGCCAACGGTGTTGTCCATCCTGCGACTTTAGGTCCGCAGCTGGCAAAAGAATTTGCGGATCAGTATGGCGGTAAGGCCATGGTCGTAAACCCGCCGGATGTGGATGAACTTCAGGATCTTGCCAGGATGACGGGTATAAAGGGTGTATACCGGACCGTTCATCTTCATGCCCTGAATCTCAAGGAAACGGCTATCCGCCACAGCAAAAACGTCATGCATAAAAAATACGGGGAATGCAATTATATCGTCTGCCATATCGGCGGAGGCATTTCCGTTTCCGCTCATTCCCATGGGAAAATGATTGACGGCTATGATATTGTCGGCGGAGAAGGACCGATGGCACCGACCCGCTGCGGGGCGGTTTCTGTTTACGACCTTCTTGATTTTATGGAAAGAGAAAAGGCGGACGCTGCGGCTGTCCGTAAACTGTGCACCAGAACCGGCGGCTTTGTGAGCCATCTCGGCATATCCGATGCCGTCGAAGTGACAAAACGGGCGGAAAAGGGAGACCCTTATGCGGCCATGGTCTGGAATGCGATGATTTACCAGATTGAAAAAGGCATCGGTTCCATGGCGGCGGTGCTGAAAGGCCATGTGGACGGGATTCTCTTAGGCGGCGGAATGGTGCACAGCAGGGATCTTGTCAGCCGGATTACGGAAAGCTGCAGCTTTATTGCCCCGGTATACGCCTATCCCGGCGAGTTTGAAATGGAAGCCATGGCACAGGGTGCTATCCGCGTCCTGGACGGAGAGGAAGAATACAAAGTATACACCGGCAGGAAAGTATTTGAAAAATTCGGTTTTGAGAATGAGGCCTGACGGCACAGCAGAAATGAGGAACATGGAAATGGAAAGTAAAAAAGCGATGTGGACGCTGGCACTTGGGATTGCACTTCTGCCGCCGCTTTGGGCGGTACTGGCGCCTTATATCGGGATCACGACCGGCGGAGTCGCACTGATCTGCGCGGGCCTTTTCGTCGCGAACGGCAACCAATACAAAAATGCGCTTAAGATTTTCCTTGGCTTTTTATGCGGAGATATCTGGGCGGTATCTGCGCTGCGGTGCATGGGCAGGCTGCCTCTTTCCGCAGACCTTGCGCTTTTTGCAACGCTTTTTCTTTTCGGCGCCCTGGCTGTCATCCTCGGGACGGCCTTTGCGAAATTCATTTTCCTCCCGTCCTGGCTCTGCGGATGGGCGATCGGGATGACGGTTTTAGGCCCGCTTGGTTCCGGAAACTTCGGCAGTATTCCGATCCAGATCGCCGTGTCGATGTTCGTCGGCGTCTTTTATGTCGGCATCGGCGTGGATCTCTTTCAGAAGAGCCTTTTGAGGCTTCTGGAGAAGCCGCAGAGGTTCCGGAAATAGTTGTTGTTCACTCCCTCATATAGGTTCTTGTGAATAATGCCGATTTTTTTATATTTTGT
>DCDB01000055.1 GCA_002316215.1 Lachnospiraceae bacterium UBA1066
AATACCTGCGGCGGAAATATTTAGGTCTATCCGCAAAACAGCCGCAAGTATTTCATAGCAATATTTTCTGAATATGTTTTCGCGCGAAGCGCTGAAGAAAATATGCTATGAAATACCTGCGGCGGTAACTGCATGTTTCCCTTATATTTATTCCGCAATCCCTTTTTCTGCCTTTAGCTTCTTCAGATCCTTATCCAGGTTGAAGAATATAGCCATCATCAGGAAGATCAGAGCGCACATGATCATCGGAATGTAATTGTACATGAACTTGATAGCCGTAATGACGGTTTCCGGCTGGGCAATGCCCTGCTGGTCAAGCGCTGCATTAAATCCGGCACCGGACAGCACCCATCCGAAGATAGCCTGGCCAAGTCCGAGCCCGAGTTTCTGGGCTGCACTTGTTCCTGCATTTCCCATACCGACCGCATTGACTCCTGTCTTCAGCTGCCCGTAGAGAATAGCGTCTGCAACGAGGCCCATGGCCATGCCGCCGGACATACCAAGACCGATTCCCTTCAGGGCGTTAAAAGCAGCCATAAGCGGTATGCTGGAACCTGCAAAGCCGAAACCCAGGAAACCGAGTGTCAGGAAAAGCATTCCAAGCGCATAAATCGGACGTTTTCCGAACTTTTTCATGAAGAACGGTGTCGCAAACATAACAGCGAACTGTGCAATCGAGATCGCATTATTCATCCAGCTGATCTGCCCCATGTCACCGAAGATGTAAATCGCATAATAAACACCGCCGATAGAGTAAAAGATAATTACGAAAAAGATGCACAGCATGGCGAAGAACATCATCACCCAGTATTTATTGGAAAGCAGAGATTTTACGGCCGTCATAGCGCTGACTTTTTCCCGTTTTTCTTCCGCTTCTCCGGCACCTTCCGTATCTTTAACACGTTCCTTAGTCGACAGGAACGAAATCAGGCACGCCGCAACCATAACAGCGCATAGGATCGTGATTGTGACGGTAAAGCCCTGCTGCGTCATATAAGTATCGGCGCTGCTGGAGAATTTCGTAAGCATAATCGTAAAAATAGTATTGACAAGGATGTTTCCAATCGTCTGAAATATCTGCTGGATATTGCCAAGGAAGCCGCGTTCATAAGAATTTCTGGTAAGCAGCGATATCATAGAATAGAAAGGCACCTGTATCGCCGTCAGGCAGACGGTATTTACCAGATTATACATAATGAAAACATACACATATTTCATCATGGACGGAAAATTCTGCGGTACAAAGAACAGCAGGATCATCGTGACTGCCAGAGGAATGCACATACGCAGAATCCAGGGACGGGCTTTGCCCATCTTACTTGAGGTCTTATCCACCATGCGTCCGACAATCAGATCCGAAATACCGTCAAAAACTTTTGAAACAGCGATCAAGGTTGAAATAATAGCCGCATCAAGAAGCGCTACATTCGTCAGATAAACGGTAAGGAATGTACCTATGATGCCGTTCATCATATTCCATCCAAAGGCTCCTGTCGCATAACCGATTCTCTCATTCCACCCGAGTGTCCGATCCGGGTCATCATGCTTCGTTGCAAAATTTAACATCTTTTCTCCTCCTCATCATCCTTCGTTCTCTTTTATGGTTGTTAAATTTTCCCGTCCGGTTTTCTTTTAATACCGGTCGTCTGTTTCTTTAACTGTACTAAGCATATCTTAATTCGTTCCTGTGATATGTCCTTATTTTGCTATTTTTATCTTTTTATTTCATTATTTTCTATTGATACATTGTCCCGCATATTCGCGCCAGCCTGAAATGTTCCGGACATACCGTTACGTGCAAAATCCTGATTTCATTAGCAATTACATGTAATCCGGGTCGCCCAGACGAATCCGCGGCGCCCCGTTACGTATAAAAGCTTAATTTCATTAGCAATTACACGTAATCCGGATTAAACAGCGGATACAGGAAATCTGTCCTGCCGTCTGTGCCGCCATCATATGTTCTTTTTTTGTACTTTTTATTCTCATCATGCTATAATACAAACATCTGAAGTTAAAGGATTGTTGCTGCCGGATTTCAGAATTCACGCAGCGATGGGGCGGCCCGAAGCATTCCTGAAGCATTTTGCGCAGCATTCCAGAAGCATTCATACAGCATTCCAGAAACATAAAAATGCAAGCGTTCAATTTTCTGTTCATGATTCAATGGCAGCGGTCCGCGGCGTTGCAGCATGTATAAAACACAATTTTCAAAAGCACAAAATTTTTCTGTATGCAAAAGTCAAAGGGTTCCTGCTCGCAGCAAATCCGGGGGAGGGCGGTAAAATGAACGATATCATGCTTAGAAAACTGGCGGTCGCAGCCAGAACAGACCTGGTTTATATATCATCCGAAGGTGCCGTTGAGAGCCTGACCGGACTTCCCTCTGAAAACCCCGCTGTCCTAAGTACAACGCTTCGAAACCTGCTGACGGATAAGGCAGCTTCGCAGAGCTGTCCCGTTCTTTTTCATGACGCCTTCGGGATTTATTTTTCCTGCGTCTGCACAGACACAGGGCATTACTTTATCGGACCGATGAATTCCGTGAAAAAAGATTCCGTTGCCTGGCGCAAATTCCGCATCAATTACGGGATAAAATCCGATGATGCAAGTATGCCGCACTTCTTTTCCATCCAGGAGATTTTATGCACAGTTGAGCTGATTGCGCAGTTTATTACCGGAAAGGTTTATGACGATGCAGGTCTGCTTACCGGGAATCAGCTTGCCTCCGTAACGCCGGAAGCAGACGAAAAAGAACAGGCTTTATATCTCCTGAAAGAAGATGATGAAAATGAAGATGAAGAAACCTGGCGGCACAGCTACCGCCAGGAACGCTCTTTTCTTGAAGCCGTTACAGACGGCAATGCCGATGAGGCCCTGAGGCTGAACCGGATAATGGATCAGGACGCCGGCCGTCTTTCTTCCAGCGACTGCGGCCATTGGAAAATCATGGCCGTTATCGGAATTACGCTTTCGGCCCGCGCCGCCATAGAAGGCGGCCTCTCCCCTCAGACTGCCTATCAGATAAGCGGTTATTACATCAAAAAATGCGATACCTGCGAAACCTCCCTGCAGGCGATCCATATAAGAGAGCATGCGATTTCCGAACTGGCCCGCAAGGTCGGGGAACGAAAAGCGCATCTCCATACTTCCAACTATACGGAAACAGCGAAAAGCTATGTCGCACAGCATTACCGGGAAAAAATATATCTGGAAGAGATTGCCGGAAAGCTGGGGATCAGCCCTTCCTACCTTTCACGCATTTTTAAAAATGAAACCGGAACAAGCCTGAATGATTATATCTGCGGCATCCGGATTGACCGCGCCGCAAATCTTTTAAAATATTCGGATCTCTCACTTTCAGAAATCGCTTCCTACGTGAACTTTCCTTCGCAGAGTTATTTCGGAAAAGTATTCAAGCCGGCCATGCATATGACTCCGAAAGAATACCGCGACCGCTACAAAACAACAGAATGGCAGATGGACGAAGCCGCCTCTCACACGGCTCACAAATGAATAATACTCAAAACTTCGCATAATGCCATAGACAGCAGGCAATCGCCTCTCATGCCATGCACAGATAAATAATACCCAAAGCCTCGCATAATGCCACAGGCAGCAGACAGCCGCCTCTCATACCGTGCACAGATAATACCGGTTATCCGTATCGTTGCAGACCGTCTCCATCCCGCGTGGCACCTGCGCGCTGACGCATACTTTCCCCGCTTCCTTTTCCCAGGACAAAGAGATCACGCCTTTGGGCGTCCTTACATTTCCCGAGGCAGAAGTAAGGAATTCCGTATGCGGCCGGATCGCTGCCTTCCTGTAGCCGGGCTCAATCGGACGCACGCCAAGGATCGCCGCCGGCAGTTCATAAAGCGCAAGAGCGCCCCACGCATGGCATTCCGACCGCGCGTAGTCCTCCGATTCCACACAGGTCGTGCATTTTTCACGGGTCATGGCCCGCCAGATGTCCCAGCTGCGGTCTGTACAGGAATAAAGCCCCGTTTCTTCCAGCGCCCGGAAAAGATAAAACTGCATGGCTACGGTGCATTGCGGAAATCCCGGCTCCGAAAGCGTGCGGAGAAGATTACGTCTGCCCGCATCCCGGTTCAGCGTTCCCGTCAGAATTCCGAATACCTGGCCGTGCTGGCTTGCATCCCGGCTTTCCGGCCCGTCTGCAATCATCCCGTCATCCCGCATGCAGAAGTTCCGGACAGCCTTCTGTACGGCAGCAGCCCTCGCGCGGTATTCCTCTGCCGTATCCAGGCGCCCGACATATTCGGAAAGCTCTGCTGCCTTTTGCAGTCCGTAAATATAAAGCAGATTTTCCATAGTCAGCGGGCCCTTAAGACCTGCAGGAGGCATTCCCTGCGTACGGTTCCATTCTTTTGCCCAATCCACAAAGGACCAGTAGCGTGCTTCATGAAGAACGCCGCCGATTTTTTCCACCAGTCCCTGATCCGTACGGTGGCGGTCAAAGTAATTCAGGATTTTATCAACCGTAGGCAGATAGCGGCGAACCAGCACTTTATCCCCGAAATACATCATATGGTCATGGATCATAAGGATATAGAAAATGGAAAAGCCCGGTATCACATTCGGGTTCATATTCGGATAACTGCAGTTTAAAAGGCCGTTTGACCTCTGAGCCCTCGAAAAATCGTCAATAGCCTTCCGGGCGAGCCTGTCGTCCGCAGCAAGCGCATACGTATAAAGAATCTGCGCCCTGGTATCCATGACGTACTGAAGCTGTTCGTAAAATGGGCAGTCCTCATAGGTCTCGTGCATGCATCTTCTAAGCGTTCGCTCGCTGATCTCCCAGATTGCCTTCAGCGACGGATCCGAGGTTTCAACACTTGTCCCGCTTTCCAGAGGATAGCCCGTCTCTTCATAATCAAATGCCCGGACAGCAAGCGGTTCCTCCCGCGTCTGTATCGTCACTTCAATAAAGCGAAAAGTACGGAACCAGAAAGGAGTAAACTCTTCCGGCTCGTCTTCTGTCCCGATGCCTGACACATGGTAAATGTCAGTATATCCTTCCAGATGTCCGTTCACGAAATCCATCCGGTCTTTCTTGATGGCCGTTCCGGATGTGGCAGAATGTTCGTCCTGAACATAGGCTTCCGACTCCAGGAGCCTTACGTCCGCATTCTTCCCTCCGGAAAATGCCAGATGCAAGTAGCCCGTCATTTCCTCGCCGGCGTTCACAACAGCCCGAACACAGGAATTTGCCGGAACCGCTAAGATTCCACTGTCGGACAGCAGACGTTCCCAGTCCCCATTTTCCGGATTTTCCTGATTCCGATTCGCCTCATTCTTCGTTTCCTGACCCCTATCCGTTTTCTTCAGATCTTCCTGATTCCGGTCTGCTTTCTCCTTCGCCGTTTCCTGATTCCAGCCTGCTTTCTCCTTCGCCGTTTCCTGATTCTGGTCCGCTCCGTTCTCCGCCGTTCCTATAATTCCCTGAAAATGGCGCGGCTTCCGGTACATGAACGGAATCGTCCGCGGATTCAGGTTTCCGGGCGCGACCGCTTCATCAATCATGTCCCTGCCGTACCTTACGGCAGCTTTCCATTTTTGATTCGCATAGTCGGGTTTCATCCAGCCGAAAATATCCGGATTGCCCCAGGTTTCCTCATGGATAAAGAGCGGCGAAAAATCCTTTTCTTCCCGCAGGAACAGCGTGTCCCTGTCAATATAGGAAAGCCAGGATTCATCCGCAGCAATGTTCAGCTTGTTTCCGCCTGCAAAATGAATTGCGCCCGTAAGATAAAATCCGGGGATTTCCGAACGGAACATTCCGTGGTTTCCGTTTTCTCTTTCCATAGGATAGCGGAGCACAATAACTGCCAGGGTGTTGACGCCCCTTTTAAGATAAGGCCGGATGTCCACGGTATCCGCAAACCAGACTTCACGGTCTCCTTTGGAAGGTCCCGCCTCCGCCAGCTTCCCGTTGACATAAAGTTTATATCTTGTGTCCGCAGAAATCCGGACACAGGCTTCGTCCGCATCCGACTCCGTAAAAATCTCTTTTCTGAAATAGACGAGGCGCGTGCTTTTCTTATCCGCATGTACCCATTCAGAAGACCATATCCAATTCGTTTTCGGTTCCGCCATTTTTTCCGCCCTCTTGAGATCTTTCATTTAAATAACTATTCTGCCTGAATGCATGAAGTAACGAAAATATCTTTTCGTACCTATGAGACTTCGGATTGCTACGTCGCTTCCCGATTTCCGATTCACGATTCCCGCAAGCTTACATCATATAATCCCATCCTTTGCAAATATCCGTTCTGTGCGTATTGCGAATCGGCACTGTACCGGCACCGTTCGTACAAACTCAGACAATGCCTCCACAATCTTAAGATTTCCGTGGCGCTATTTTCTCAGTTCTCATAGAACCGCATATCGCCCCAGACTTCCATAAGATGCCGGCGATCCAGTTCTTCTGTTTTCGTGACGCGGTCATAAATCCTCACCGGGGATACAGCGCCTGTAAATCGCTGCCATTCTTTATTCGGTTCCCCCTCTTTGATAAATGAAACCCAGTCGCCGTGTATATCCGCGGTAATATTTTCAAACACTTCCGGATCCTCGCCGTCAAACTCAAAATGAGCGAAGGGATGATCCGGCTTTTCAAAGACGGCCGGCAGTTCAAAGGCATGGGAGGCCTTCCATCCCGTTTCCGTTCCGCTTTTCGTCACCAGCTCATAACGGTACATCCAGACATTCTCGCTGTGCTGCAAAGCTCCCGAGGCCACCTTGACCGAAGGCATTTCAAAGGCGTAATCCG
The DNA here is from genome assembly GCA_002316215.1 of Lachnospiraceae bacterium UBA1066. Classification (GTDB taxonomy): domain Bacteria; phylum Bacillota; class Clostridia; order Lachnospirales; family Lachnospiraceae; genus Chordicoccus. The sequence goes on from DCDB01000055.1 coordinate 6,797, forward strand.
TCGCAAAGCGGATAAACGGATCACCGCCGATCTGACGCACATCGCCCGTAAGCGGAGGCACGGAAGAGGACATGGAAACCGCAGAATTCTTGAAAAGCGTGAAGGACGTCCTGCCTTTTTCATGGTAGAAGCCGATAATTTTATCCAGAGAATCCGAATAGCCGTTCCGCTCCATCATATCCACGATCATCGTCCAGCTGTTCGGAAATCCGGTGTTCTCCGGATGGACAAACATCGTGCCCTCGTGCATGTTGGTGCCGATGATCAGGGAAATGCCTTCCGCCGAGCCTCCACGGATCGCGTCAATCGGACGCACAGGAAGAAGGTCGTCCAGGACAGGCCCCGGCAGGAACATGCCGGGATTTTTATACTGGTGCTTCATTTGCACATATTCATGGCCGTTCAGGAATATCTTGGGGTCATCCGTCTTAAGATGAAACAGATCCTTTTCGGACCAGTGCATGCCTTCGAGGAAAAGATCGATGTTTTCCCTTGCCGTCTGGTGCGTCATCACGCAATTCGGAAGCGCGCTCTCAGCGACAGCCTGCTGAAAGGTTCCTTTTACGCCCGGGCAGGCCAGCATATCGACAACCGACGAGCCTCCGGCGGATTCTCCTCCGATCGTAATCCTTTCCGGATCTCCTCCGAAGGCCGCGATATTATCGTGCAGCCAGTTAAGAGCCAGGATCTGGTCGGACAGGCCGCAGTTGGAGTCAAAACCTTCGCAGCCCGGGTAAGTCGTAAAATCGTAAAAACCCAGGATATTTGTCCGGTAATTAAAAGACGCAAAGACAATTCCGTCACGCACGAAAGCCTCTCCGCGGTACATTTCATCGGATGAATAGCCTGTATTGAAACCGCCGCCGTAAATCCAGATAAAAACCGGAAGTTTCTCACCTTTAAGCGGCCTCTGGATATTTAACGTAAGACAGTCCTCATCTCCCATAACCCGGCCGTTATTGTACTGGACAGGCGCATTTCCATACTCCTTAGCATCAATAACATCTTCCCACGGCGTTTTCTTTACCGCTCTCTTAAAGCGAAGGTCGCCTGTCGGTGCTTCGGCATAAGGGATGCCTAAGAAATCAATCCTGCCTTCTCTTTCATGCCCGCATACTTTACCTGATGCTGTTTCTACAATATATTCCATTCTGTTCTCCCCTCCGTATCTGTATTCTTCCGCTTAGATCTGTATTCTGTGCTGTAATTACTTTTTTCCGCATCCGGCTTTACCTGCACGTGGCCGCAGCCTGTCTTCCGAGTTCTGTAAGATCCGCCCTGCTGCCTGTCATTTCCTGGATCGCCAGGGCACGCTTCCTGGGACGGCAGCCGTCCTCAGGATCTGTAAATAAGCCGAAATACACCTCTGTCATCCCGCCGATCTGGTTATCCTCGATACCCGCGCGCTTCAGCATCGCATTTTCATTCAGGAGCCGGAAATTGTGAAGTGTGCGGACATAAGGCATCTCAGCCGCATAGGCCATGATTTTTTTATTATAGGCCGCGTAGCGCGTTTCCCATTCCGGATTTCCGCAGTCCGTAAAACCCGTTTCCGTCAGGATCACTTCTTTTTCCGCCTCTCCGTATTTGCACATGACTCTGTAGGCCGCATCGCTGTAATCCCGCCACAGGGTGTCCGGCTCTTCCACATCCAGGAACAGGTCTTTGTCGCTGACTTTCTTTGTCGTAAAGACGTAGGGATGCCACGCCACGATATCAAAATAATCGTCCGGGTTATCCGACCAGAAGTTCCCGGATTTTATTCGGCGGTACACCTGATCCAGTGCCCATGCGGCTCCGTACATCACCGGGAAGAAATCCGGCATTCCTCCGCCTAAGTCCGGTGTCGAAAGCGCCGGTGAAAATGAAGCCACTTTCGCTTTCGGGTTTCCTCTCCGGATGCCCCGCGCCGCAAAATACATCATATCGACAGCAATATCATATTTTTCATCCGGTGTAAACGGCTTTGACATATCCGTATCAAGAAATCCGTCCGGCTGAAGAAATACATTCAGATTCCATTCATTTCCCACTTCCCAGATCGCAACCTGGGGAAAAAGCCCGGCCATCGCAGCCCATGATTCTTCCAGCATCTTTAAAGCCTGCAGGTAAAGGCTTCCCTCCGTCAAATCCCGGGGCGGCATGGCGTGCCCCTCTTTCTGCCGGCATCCTTCCGGGAGAAACCATTCATGGCTCATGCCAGTGACCTCGATATCCAGCTCTTTGGCACGGTTCAAAAGAGCCGTATGCCGCTTTAAGACATCCTCATCCGGCGTTTCCGGATCCTTCAGGATATCCGTAAGATGCATCCATGAGCGGTAAGCCGTGCAGCCCATCCCTTTGATGAGATCCATGCAGGCTGCCGCCGAAATTCCCTGTTCCATTTCCCGCTGGATCAGCGGTTCTCCGACACCAAATAATCTTTTCCGGTACATAGCGCCTCCTCGTTCTTTAAGCAATAAAATACCGGAAAATGCAGGGATTATAT
>DCDB01000287.1 GCA_002316215.1 Lachnospiraceae bacterium UBA1066
AACCGACCAGACTTCGGAAGCAGGCGAGACCGGAGGATCGGGTCAGACAGAAGCAACCGACCAGACTTCGGAAGCAGGCGAGACCGGGGGATCGGATCAGACAGAAGCAACCGACCAGGCGCCGGAAGCAGGCGAGGCTTCGGAAACTGGTCAGACGGCGGGAACGGATCAGACTTCCAAGACGAGCACACTCACAGAAGATGCTTCTGCACCGACAGAAGGACTTAGTATATCCGAAGAAGGAAAAGCAAAGCCGCCGAAGGGTATTATTTTCAGTCATGGCACGTCTTACCGCGATCATGTGGTTCCGGACGGCTATACGCTGCTTGTTTCGCTGGAAAGCGGCGGCGAGATCAGGATTTTATATGTATTGATAAATGGAAAGCCGGCCGAATACAACTTCCTGGGCGGTGATATACGTATAAACAGTTCAACGGCTGAAAAAGGGAAAACCACAATTGTTATTTCGGTTGCAGATGCTTCCGGACAGGTCTGGAATATGGCACCCTGGGTGCTTTACAGGGAATAATTTGCCCTGTGTTCCCCTTTGTGGTATAATTCGAAAATAAGTGACGCACTATGTTCTGCAAGTGCCAAAATACCTAAGCAGCACGAGTACAAAGAGCAGCACGAGTACAAAGAGCAGAACGAGTATCAAGAGCAGCACGAGTATCAAGAGCAGAACGAGTCTCAAAAACAGCCGGAGTACTAAAAGTGCCATAAAAGTGCGCATGTCACCTGTATCATTATAGTGGAATTTATATTTTAGGAGAAAAGTCAATGGAAGAACCATCTGGAAACAAGAAAATATTAGCTGGCATGATTATTGTCGGCGTACTGATTCTCGCATCTGTCGGCACTCTTCTCGGTATGAAAATCGGAAACAGCCGCCGGCAGCAGATCAGTGAAGCACAGGCCTCGCAGGCTGCCGAATATTCTAAGGAGCTTGCGGATTCGGAAGCTGCAGCAGACGCTTCGGCCTCGGCTGCTGAAGCATCCAAAGCCGCGGAAGAATCTGAAACAGCACAGAAGGCAGAACAGGATCAGGCAGCGAAAGTGCTGGAAGAGCAGACCAAGGCGGCAAACAGAGAGAATGCCGAAATTATTAAGGGAGCTGTGTCCGCTGCCATCCCAAATGTAAGTGCTTATGCGGATGCTGTAAAAAATGCTGAAACGATCAGTGCAGTAACCATAACGCCTCTGCCGGAATCTGCTGCAACTGTTTCTGCGGAATCAGCAGCTTCGACAGTAACAACTTCATCTGCGGCGCAGACACAGACGGGGAGCAAGGGAATTATCGTATGTATTGATCCGGGACATGAAACAAGTGAGATTACGGATAAAGAGCCTAATGCACCCGGTTCGGATGTTATGAAACAGAAAGTGTCCAGCGGAACCTACGGTGACGCATCCGGAAAAAATGAATACGAGGTAAATCTTCAGGTTTCCATGAAACTTAAGGCTCTTCTTGAAGAAAGAGGCTATACCGTCGTCATGACGCGCACAACAAATGATGTAACTCTCAGTAATGTTGACCGTGCCAAAATTGCTACGGCTGCAGGAGCGAATATTTTTATCCGGATCCACTGCAACGGAGTAGATGATTCTTCTGTAAAGGGGGTTCTCTGCTACGAACCGTCTTCTTCCAATCCGTATCTTTCTTCGGAAGTCATTGCCGGAAGCCAGAGGCTGGCAACTCTTTTACGGGATAATCAGTGCGCTGTCACCGGACAAAGGGCAATTGATAACCTTACGGGAGATGACATGACCGGAATAAACTGGGCGACAATGCCGGTTTCCATTGTTGAGATGGGCTTTATGAGTAATTCAGATGAGGATCTGTTCCTTGCCAGTGATACCGGACAGAATGAGATTGCACAGGGACTTGCCAACGGAGTGGATGCATATTTTGCAGGCTGAAGGAGAAACAGATGTGGAATACGGTACTGTTTGATTTGGACGGAACGCTTACAGATTCAGGTGAAGGTATTACAAAGTGTGTTCAATATGCGCTGAATAAGGAGTTTGGAATCGAAATCCGGGATCTGCACCAGCTTGACTGTTTTGTGGGACCGCCGCTTAAGGAACAGTTCATGCGGTTTGCATCTCTTTCAGATGCCGAGGGTGACAGAGCAGTTGCAGCCTACCGCGAACGCTACAGTGCTGTGGGAATTTATGAGAACAGGCTTTATGGCGGCATACAGGATCTTCTGGAAACACTTGCCAAAGAGCATTTTACTTTGGCGGTTTCTTCTTCCAAACCGACGGTTTTCTGCCGCGAGGTTCTGCGCTTCTTCGGCATCGAGCATTATTTTACTTCGGTTGTCGGAAGCGGGATGGACGGCAGCCGCGTGGAGAAAGATGAAGTCTTGTCGGAAACACTTCGCCAGCTCGGAATGGAAGATATGCGGGATGAAGTCGTTCTTGTCGGAGACCGGAATTATGATGTCATCGGGGCTAAAAAAGCCGGTATCGCTTCGATCGGAGTGACCTATGGCTATGGCTCAAGGCAGGAGCTTGAAGCGGCATGGCCTGATTGTATCGTGGATAGTACGACGGAACTGCGCAATGTCCTGCTGGGCCAGGCTCATCCTGAGAACATTTTACCGCCGGCCGGATACGGTTTTCATCCGGTACGTCCGGCGGCTCCATATGAAGGAAATGCTTTATTTAAGATATGGCGCGTATTTTATCCCATGCTGCTTTATTTTGCAGTTTCAATGGCTGCATCGCTTGTTGTATCCGCCGTTTTAATTCTGATTGGTATTTTCATGAAGGGATCCGCATTCTTCAACTACGAGGATATTTATAATTCTATCATGGGAAGCGTTCTTCTCATGACAGGAGTAGCGGACGCTGTCTGCGCCGTCCTTTTCTATTTCTTTTATCGTTCGGATGAGCGCAGGCGTACAGTTTATTATCCGGAAAAGCGTGTGCTCCGGAAAAATCAGTTCAGCGCATTTTCCGTATTTGGAATCATTTGCCTTACGATTGGGGCATCCGTGCTTGTAAATACACTGATTTCGTCGCTTAATATCCAGGATCCGGCTTTTGAATCTTCACAGAAATCAATGATGGAGAATACCGGTTTCCTGCAGCAGTTTATTGTCATCGGGATTGTTGCACCGGCATGTGAAGAACTGTTTTTCAGAGGCCTTATTTACAGAAGGCTCAGAGATTATCTCGGTGTCACCTGGGCGATTGTCATCAGCGGCGCGGTTTTCGGAATCTTTCACGGGAATATCACTCAGGGGATTTTTGCATTTCTTCTCGGTATGCTGTTTGCCCTTATCTACGAGCATTTCGGAACCATCTGGGCGTCGCTTACGGCACATATGGCTAATAATTTATATGCTCTCATTATGGATGATCTCCTCGGAAATTCCATCCCGGATTCAGCAGCCTATATTATGCTTGGTCTTTGCACGGCGCTTATGTTCTTTTTTGCCTGGTATTTCTTCTGGAATGAGAAAAGAGTGAACCGCTTTTAACGGGCAGACAGTGTCCTGAGGGGGAAAAGCGATGAACAAAAAAATCGCCTGTATCACAACCTGCTGGAACAGGAGCCTGTTTACTGAGTGCATGACGGGCATTGTGAAAGCAGCCGGAGATTTTCATTTTACCGTGTGTGTTTTTAACTGTTTCGGAGGTTTTGACTATCATAGCACGAATACGGCAGGAGAGTTCAATATTTATAATCTCCCCGACCTGAAAGACTTTGACGGGATATTTGTTCAGGGAAATCAAATACAGGATTATACGGTAAGGGAACAGATTGGCGATCAGATAGAAAGAGCAGGTATCCCCGGCGTTTCTCTTGACCTTCCAGTGCGCGGCTGTATTAATGTCGGTATTGATAACTATAAAGCCATGCGGGCTATGGTTGATCATATCATTAAGGTCCATCACCGCAGGAATATCCATTTTATCAGCGGACCTTCATACAACTGGGAAGTCATGCAGAGGCTTCAGGCGTATGACGATGCAATCCGTGAGGCCGGGCTTACGCCCCATGTCCATCCCGGAGATTACCTGTTTCAGACAGGGTATAAGGCAGCAAAGGAAATTCTTTCCCAGGGAGAGATTCCGGAAGCAATCGTCTGCGTCAATGATACCACCGCTTTCGGCGTCTACCGTGCTCTCAAGGAGAATGGAGTCGGTATTCCTGAACAGGTCATTGTAACGGGTTTTGACCATACGGATACGGTCTCGGGCTATTGCCCGTCTCTTACAACGATTGAACGGCACAATGCCGACTGCGCGTATAATGCCATAAGCCTCCTGAAGGAGCTTATGGAGGGCGGAAGAGGCATGAATCCTGCTGAAAATGAAGCTCAGCCCCTTTTTCTTCAGAGCTGCGGCTGTATTGAAAAAGATGACAGCGTGACTTTCGGATTTAAAGACATTTATGTAGAGGAAAGTGAGTACCGGGATCATTATAATGATGTGCAGCAGATTCTTATGGAAAAACTTCTTGAGGCAGAAAGCATTGAAACCCTTATGGAAGGTATTATGGCAAATAAGGGGATCTTTGACTGCGACAATTATTACTTTGTCCTGAATAAAGAAATCCTGGATTTTGATAATTCACAGTCAGAAAGAGGCAGACGGGATATTTCAGAGCGCGTAGTTCTGGCTGCGACAGATGATGATACGGTGCTTGCACACGGCGGACTTATGGCGGAGTTCAGTTCCAGAGAGCTTATCCCAAAGGCAGTCTTTGAAAGTTCGCCGGATTCTGTATTTTCATTTTTCCCCCTTCATTATAAAGAAGAATCTTTTGGATATGTCGTATTTAAGGGGGAAAGGCTTCCTCTGATCGATAAAGGACTTCTTAAACACACGCTTCTTTACATTAATCTGGCTATTGAAAACGGCAGAAAGCGGTATATGCTGAAGGAACTCAATGAACAGCTTGATGCTCTTTATGTCCGGGACAATCTGACAGGTCTTTACAATCGCTTCGGCTTTGAGCGTTTTGCGAATAATATCCTGGAAAAGGCCAGGTCGGAAAAGAAAAAAACAGCTGTCATTTTTGCCGATATGGATTGTCTCAAAGCGATTAACGACCGTTTCGGCCATGAAATCGGAGATTATGCCATAAAACAGGTGGCGCAGGCCATCCGTAAAGCCTGCGTCGAAAAGCAGCTGATTGTTCGTTACCGCGGGGATGAATTCCTGATCATCGGTGTCTGCGGGGATCTTTCTGATGCGGAGAAACTTATGGAAAAAATCCGCAGAAACCTGGAGGAAGAAAGTTCCCACAGCGGTCTTTCATTTCCGATAAATGCAAGTCTCGGCTGCAAAATCCTGAACCCTGAAGAAAATGATACTCTCGAAGAATGTATCAAAAAAGCGGATGAGCGGATGTATGATGAAAAAAAGCGAAAACACGCGGAACGTCATTGACGCAGCTTGTTTTTACATGCTATAATATCTGCTGTCGCGTAAAATTCACATATGCGGATAAAGGCATTCGGTGCCCGCAGAAGGGTCATGCCGTATGAAGAAGCATATGGGTGGCAATTAAACCAAAAGGAGAAATGTCATGAGTGTTATTTCAATGAAACAGCTGCTTGAAGCAGGCGTCCATTTCGGACATCAGACGAGACGCTGGAATCCGAAAATGAAACCGTATATTTATACGGAACGGAACGGCATCTACATTATCGACCTTCAGAAATCCGTCGGCATGGTGGATGACGCTTACAATGCGATTTCCGATATTGTCGCAAAAGGCGGAAAGATCCTTTTTGTAGGCACGAAGAAACAGGCACAGGATGCTATTAAAACAGAATCAGAGCGCTGCGGTATGTATTATGTCAATGAACGCTGGCTTGGCGGTATGCTGACTAACTTTAAGACAATCCAGAGCCGCATCAAACGCATGAAAGATATTGAGACAATGGCTGAGGACGGAACGTTTGAGGTCCTTCCGAAGAAAGAAGTCCTGAACCTTAAAAAGGAACAGGAAAAGCTTGAGAGAAATCTCGGCGGTATCAGAGAAATGAAAAAGATCCCGGATGCGATTTTTGTCGTTGATCCGAAGAAGGAACGCATCTGCGTTCAGGAAGCCCATTCCCTTAATATTCCGCTGATCGGCATCTGCGATACTAACTGCGATCCGGAAGAACTTAACTATGTTATCCCGGGCAATGATGATGCTATCCGTGCTGTAAAGCTGATTGTTTCCAAGATGGCGGACGCCGTTATCGAAGCAAATCAGGGTCAGATGGAAGCAGATGCTTCCGAAGTCCCCACAGAGGGATATACTGCATATCCGGATGATGCATCCGAAGCTGCAGCAAAATCCGGAGCGGAATCAGAGAGTTCAGACGAGGAGGTTACAGAGTAAATGGCAGCAATTACAGCGGCAATGGTTAAAGCTTTACGTGAAAAAAGCGGTGCGGGCATGATGGACTGCAAGAAAGCACTCACGGCGACCGAAGGAGATATGGACAAGGCTATTGATTTCCTCAGGGAAAACGGCCAGATGAAAGCTGCTAAAAAAGCGGATCGCATTGCGGCGGAAGGACTTTGTGTTTCTGTTGTTTCTGATGATGAGAAACGCGGCGTAGCGGTTGAAGTAAATTCCGAGACAGACTTTGTTGCAAAAAATGAAAAGTTCCAGAATTATGTACGTCAGGTGGCAGATCAGGTTATGGCTACAGAAACGGAAAACCTGGATGAATTCCTTTCGGATAACTGGAAACTTGACGAGACAAAGACAGTTAAGGATGTTCTGACGGAGCAGATTTCGGTCATCGGCGAGAATATGAAGATTCGCAGATTTGCAAGAATTCAGGAAGAAAACGGTTTTATTGCTTCTTATACGCATATGGGCGGAAAAATCGTCGTCCTTGTAGATGTGGCAACAGATGTTGTTAATGATAAAGTAAGAGAAATGGCTAAAAACGTTGCCATGCAGGCTGCGGCGATGCGTCCGGAATACTGCACAAGGGACGAAGTCGACCAGGATTACCTGGCAAAAGAGAAGGATATCCTTCTTACAGCTGCAAAGAATGAAAAACCGGATGCTCCGGATAAGGTGCTTAGCGGCATTGTCATGGGACGCCTTAACAAAGAACTTTCTGAAATCTGTCTGCTGGATCAGGTCTACGTAAAGGCTGAGGATGGCAAGCAGAGCGTCGGAAAATATGTGGAGCAGGTCGCTAAAGAAAATGCGGCTAAGATCCAGATCAAAAAATTCGTCCGTTTTGAGACGGGTGAAGGAATCGAAAAGAAGCAGGAAGACTTTGCGGCTGAAGTTGCAGCGCAGAGACACTGAAGCTTAAAAGCCGAGATAATAAAGGTTTCGTTTTAATAATTACCTGTAAAGTTTCCGCCCCGGGTATTCCACAGCATATTTTCTTCAGCGCTTCGCGCGAACGGATATTCAGAAAATATTGCTATGGAATACCTGCGGCTGCTTTCGGTGCTGCGTGAAAAGATGAAAGAGATATTTGCGATTCCGGTGTGATCTGTTTTTACGGATAATGCTTTTGTTTTTAATACTCAAATCAGAAGTAAGTTCTGAGTTTCCGTTTCACTAACCGACTGGTTTTGCTATACTGTACATATCGGACAAATGGATAATTATGAAACTGTTTTCATTTGCCGGGTGGCATGTGCCACTAATATTGTCGGCGGACAGATCTGCCGGAAAGCCCTAAGGGCCGAAAGGAGACAGCAAATGGCTGAGAATGTACAGGAATTAATGAACAAAATCATGGGGGATGCGGCACTTCAGGAGAAGATTAAAAACATCAAATCCACGGAAGATCTGGTGGCTATTGCCAAAGAAGCAGGCGTTGACCTCGGTGCGGCGGATCTTTCCAAGCTGGCATCGGATGCCGGAGCTCTTGGAGGAATCGACCTTTCCAAAATCGGTGGCGGATCAGACTGGCTCCAGAATCTTTCGTCTCTTGTTACAGGCAAGGGCGCTGCAGCCAGGACAGAAACAGATACTGCGGCGGAAGCAGCCAAGGCGGATGAAGGCGGGCTCGGCGGTCTCCTGAATAAGGTTGAAGATCTTTTGAAATAAGCAGGAAACGTATCCGGCAGAGATGTTTCGTATAAAAATTTTAATACAGGACTTCTTTTTAAAACTTCCGGAATGTCCGGAAGTTTTTTGGCGTAAAGACATAAAAAGGATGAAATAATACAGTGAAAGAAGTAAAATGATTTTGTAAGACTGAACCGGAGCACAGGATAAATTTTGTGGAGGACTTATGGACTATCGTGAACTTGGACGCACAGGGCTTTATGTAAGTGAAATCGGATCAGGCTGTGAAGGCATGGTTGGGAAAGACGAAGCCTTTGTACGTGCTTATGTGGACGCTTTGGAAGAGGGTGGGGTCAACTGTATTGACCTTTACGCCCCGAATCCGGACTTCCGCTCGTATCTGGGCAAGGCCCTTGAAGGACGCAGAGAAAAATTTATTCTTCAGGCCCATCTTTGCAGTGTCTGGAAGGATGGACAGTATAAAAGAAGCAGGAATATGGACGAAGTCAGAGCAGGATTTGAAGATGAACTAAGGCGTCTCGGCTGCGATACCCTGGAAATCGGAATGATCCATTATGTGGATTCTCTTGCGGATTGGGATGAGATCGCAGGAGGCGATGTGTTGAAATATGCCGAGAGTCTGAAAAAGCAGGGTATCATCCGTGCGGTTGGTCTTTCCAGCCATAATCCCGAGGCGGCTCTTGCCGCTGTCCGGAGCGGCGCTGTCGATGTTCTCATGTTCAGCGTCAATCCATGCTACGATCTTCAGCCGGGAAATGAAAATATCGAGCTTTTATGGGCGGATGAGAGCTACGAAAAACCTCTGCTTAATATGGACCCGGAGAGGCAGGAACTATATGAGACCTGTCAGGAAAAGCGAGTCGGTATTACGGTTATGAAAGCTTTCGGCGGCGGAGATCTGCTCGATGCGTCTCTTTCTCCTGCCGGCGTTGCGCTTTCTCCTTATCAGTGCATCCGCTATGCCCTGGACCGTCCGGCCGTCGCATCTGTCCTTGCAGGTGCCCATACCCTTGAAGAACTGAAGAAGAGTATTGGTTATGCATCGGCTTCAGAGGAAGAAAAAGATTATGCGGAGGCATTTGCAGCTATGCCGAAGATAAGCTGGAAAGGCCACTGCATGTATTGCGGCCACTGCGCACCCTGCCCTAAGGGCATCGATGTCGCGGCGGTTACAAAGTTTTTAAATCTTGCTGAGGCAAAGAGCAGCGTACCGGAGACCGTGCGGGAACATTATGCAGTTCTTCCACACAAGGCCGGGGAGTGCATAGCCTGCGGAGCCTGTGAAAAAAGATGTCCGTTTGAGGTGCCGGCTGTTGAGAATATGCGCAGGGCAGCGGAATTATTCAGAAGCTGAGCCGCGGCGCCCGGACAGATGAAGCTGTGTGTTCTTTGAAGCAAACAGCAGATAAGATAAAGAGGAGTCTGGCTGCATGGCATAAGGAGGAGAAGATGACTGTCATCGGGATTAATGATATTCTTGAACTGAATAAAGCACTGGAGGCGGATGGTCTGGACTATAGAATACATCTGCAGGATTCCTGCGGCGCGCAGGTCTGTCGGATTGAAAGACTGGAATCCGGAGGCTGCGAAGACCAGGATGAAGGTCTTAAACGCTTCCTTACAGCTTTTTTCGGAAAAAAAGGTATTGATATTGAATTCAGCGCGGACAAAGAGTTTTTTTATGTCCGTAAATGAATTGCATGGATGGAAAAACGAAGAAACCATGACTCTTTTTTCGACGCGAAAAAAGCCGGAGAAACAAAAAATCTTAAGATTTCCCGAAAAAATATGAAATGAGGGAGGAAAACTAAAGAAGTCTTAAGATTTCCTGATAAACGTGTAATGTGTAAATTTATATGATATAATTCCCACAAAAAGTGATAAGAGGAACTATATGTCTTTTATGTCTTTGATTTTTCTTATATTTGTGGCGGTTTCCGTTGCAGGATATTATCTGATCCCGAAGAAATTCCAGTGGATCTGGCTTCTTATATTTTCTTATATCTACTATATTTCTTCAGGTATCCGGATACTTTTCTTTATCTTGTTTTCTACGGCAGTGACCTATGCTGCCGGTGTTCTGATGCACAAGATTGACGCAGCTGCGAAAGCAGGTGCAGACGATAATTCTTCTGACAGCCGGAATAACAGAGAGAGCGAAAGAAAACTGCGCGCGAAAAAAAAGAAGACTATTATCGTGCTGGCGCTTCTTCTAAACTTCGGTATGCTGGCAGTCATAAAGTATTCAAATTTTGCGATTACAAATATCAATATGCTTTTCGGAAGCAAGATAGAGGCAGTGGACTTTCTGCTTCCGCTGGGGATTTCATTTTATACCTTTCAGGCAACCGGCTATATCCTGGATGTCTACTGGGGCCGCTGCGAGGCAGAGCTGAATCCCCTGCGTTATGCCCTTTTTGTTTCATTTTTTCCGCAGATCATGCAGGGACCTATCGGCCGCTATTCCCGGCTGGCGCATCAGCTTTATGAAAAGCATGCCTTCGATCCGGTCAGGACAGAAAAAGCTCTGATGCGGATTGCTTACGGATATTTTAAGAAAATCATTATTGCCGACGGCGCTTACTATTATATGGCGGCGGTGTTCAACAGCTATGCAGATTATCCCGGTGTAGGCCTTCTGGGGGTACTGGCTTATTCTGCGGAGCTTTATGCCGACTTTTCAGGCGGTATAGATATTGTCATCGGCATTGCCGAACTCTTTGGAATCACGATGGACGAGAATTTCCGGCAGCCGTTTTTTTCAATATCCATTACAGACTTTTGGCACAGATGGCATATAACGCTCGGTACCTGGATGAAGGATTATCTTTTTTATCCGATTTCACTTTCCGGATGGATGGGAAAATTCGGGAAATTCTGCCGCTCGAAAATGGGTAAAACCATCGGACGCGCCCTTCCGATCTGTATTGCGAATATTATTGTTTTTCTTGTTGTAGGCATCTGGCACGGTCCGGCCTGGCACTATATTTTCTACGGCCTTTACAACGGTATTATTATCGGCATCAGCGGACTTTTGGCAAAACCGTTCCGAAACTGGAAAAAAGCCCTTCACATTACGGATAAAACGCGCTGGTTCCATATTTTCCAGATCGTCCGAACTTTTATCCTGGTCAATATCAGCTGGTTCTTTGACTGTTCCGATACTCTGCCCCAGGCTTTTACAATGATCCGGAACTTTTTTACCCACTTTGATTTTTCACCTTTCTTTACAGAAAAGCTGGTGGTCGTGGGGAACGGCTCACTTGACATTACCTTTATCAATCTTTATGTTGTTCTTGCAGCCTGTGCAGTGGTTTTCACCGTCAGTGTCCTCAGGGAACGCCAGGTGGATGTGCGCAGCGCCATTATCCGCTGGCCATTTGCCTTTCGGGCGGTACTTTATATTGCAGTGATTTTTGCTATCCCGATGCTCGGGCACACGCCGTCTGTAGAAGGAGGAGGCTTTATTTATGCGAACTTCTAAATGGTTCTGCCGAGTCCTGGTCTTACTTTTTATCTGCATCCTGATAACGAATGCTCTCAATTATATGCTGATCCCTTATATGATGGAGAGGTATAAGCTGCACGGGATAGAGACGAGGGATTATACAACACTGATTCTCGGAGCTTCACACGGTTCCTCTAACATCAATCCCGACATTTTAAGAGAGAAATACGATCAGGGAGGGGTGTTTAATGCCTGCCTGGGAGGGGAGTATCCGATTGATTCTTACTTCCTGCTCCGGGATGCTATCCGGAACCATAAGCTGAAGCATGTAATTTATGAACTCGATCCGGCTTACTGGCGTACGATCCCCAGCGAGGCCCAGGATTATCTGGCTTTCGAGGCTTCTATGTCGTTTTCGCGCGTCAAGCTGTCATATTTTCGGCAGAAGGTTTTAGGAAGTGATTTCCGGACGTTTTTATTCCCATGGTACAATTTCCGGGATCAGTTCAAGAAAATTACGACTAATGTCGCACAGAAGATGAGCAGTAATTATAAGGATTACGGGTTGGAAACTTTTTCAAACTCCTATCAGGAGCTTACGGAAAATGGACAGATCCGGATCCACGGGAGCGGGTCGACGATAACAAATGCCATTTTTGAGTTTAAAGCAGAATCTCTCCGGGAAGAACCGCGGAAATATTTCCTGAGCCTTGTTCAGCTGTGCCGCGATCAGGGAATACCGCTTACTGTCATAACAACACCTGTCCCGAAACAGACATATGATCAATATGAGAGCTACTATAAGGCGGCAACTGACTATTATACAGATTTATGCAAGAATCTAGGGGTTACTTACTTTGATTTTAATGCTATCGATATGCCTGATCTAAGCCTCGATATTTCAGGCTTTACAGATAACGAAGGCCATATGCTGGAGGCCACTTCGGACACGTTCACACAGATCCTCGCCGAATACCTGAACGGGACGGCCGGACAGGCATCCTCCTGACAGCAAAGCGGTTTTTTGTCAATACGGCGGTATCGTAAAAACCGCAGCATGGCAAGGAAGACATAAAAAATATGGATCAAAAAGGAGATAAAATGACTTCGGTTAAACTAGGAATTGAAAAGCTGAGACAGAAAATGAAGGACAGCGGCATCGATTATTTCCTGATGACCTCATCTGATTTCCATGCTTCGGAATATGTCGGCGGTTATTTTAAAGTGACGGAGTTTTTTTCAGGATGCACTAGCGATAATGTGACGCTTATTGCAGGGGCGGAAGAGACGAAGCTGTGGACCGACGGACGCTATTTTATTTCGGCTGCAAAGGAGCTTGACGGGAGCGGAATCGAGCTTATGCGCATGGGGGAACCCGGTGTTCCGACAGCGGAAGAATTCCTGAGAAAGGCGCTTGCTCCGGGAATGACGCTGGCTTTTGACGGCCGGTGCGTCGACGCAGCAGCCGGCTGTGTTTTTGAAGGAATTGCCGATCAGTGCGGTGCGTCATTGAAAACGGATACAGATCCTGCGGAAGCAATATGGAAAGAACGTCCGGCACTGCCCAGCCATCCTGTTTTTATTGTTCCGGACGAAATTGCCGGAGTATCTTTTGCCGGGAAACTGGCCGATGTACGGAGCCGTATGAAGGAAGAGGGGGCATCTTATTTTATGCTCTCGAAGCTGGATGATATCAACTGGCTTCTGAACATCCGCGGAAATGATGTTTTCTGCAATCCGGTTGCACTTTCCTATGTTTTTATCGGCATGGATTCTTTTGATCTTTTTATCCAGGACAGTGAGCTGACGGATAAATTCCGTGCTTATGCCGGTGAAAACCGGATTGTGCTGCATCCGTACGATCAGCTTTTCGATTTTTTGGAGGCTTTTGATTTTCATGGAAATGTTATGGCTGAAAAGTCACGGATCAGTTACCGCGTGCTGAAGACTCTGGAAAAAAAGACAGAAATTGTTTTCTGTGAGAATCCAACCGAGCAAAAAAAGGCCATGAAGAATCCGGTTGAAGCAGAAAATTCCAGGAAGTATTATCTTCTTGATTCAGTTGCCCTGTGCCGTTTCATCTGCTGGTTCAAGAAAAATGCCGGAAAGGAAAAGATTACGGAGCTTTCTGCCGCGAAACATCTGGACCGGCTTCGGGAGGAGATTCCGGGCTATATCGAACTTTCTTTTCCAACTATTTCCGCTTATGGTGAAAATGCGGCGATGGCGCATTATGCCGCTTCAGCAAAAAGCGATAAAACCGTTGAGGACAAAGGTTTTCTCCTGGTGGATTCCGGCGGTCAGTACATGGGAGGGACAACTGATGTGACGCGTACCATGGCGGCAGGAACCCTCACAGATGAGATGAAGAGGGACTTTACCCTTGTTGCGGTTTCGAACCTGGCGCTATTAAATGCCCGGTTCCTGTACGGCTGCACCGGAAAAAATCTCGATACTTATGCCCGTGCGCCTTTGTGGGAATACGGAATCAACTATAATCACGGAACAGGGCACGGGATCGGCTATATCCTGAATGTTCATGAGGGACCGCAGAATATCCGCTGGAAATATTCGGACGGGCAGAAGGAAGCCGTTATTGAAAAAGGAATGATCGTTTCGGATGAGCCTGGTATTTATATCGAGGGAAAATACGGAATCCGGACGGAAACCATCCTTCTTGCACGAGAAGATATACGCAATGAATACGGACAGTTCATGTGCTTTGAACCGCTGACCTATGCCCCGATAGATCTGGCAGCTATTGACACGGCTTATATGCAGCCGAAAGATATTGAGCGCCTGAATAATTACCATGCCCTTGTATGGGAGAAAATATCGCCTTATCTTGAAGGCGAAGAATTGGAATTCCTGAAAAATGCCACGCGTGCAATATGAAAGAAGTGACATTTTATGCCAGGGCTGTTAAGTAAAGAAATTTGCCGGCCGGATAAAAAGTCCCCTGTACTCATGAAATAGGCACAGGGGACTTTTTATCCGGTGATTTTTACTCGGGATTTTTCTTATGCTTCAGAAATGCGAGAGGGTCGATTTTCGGGCAGGTGCCGTCTTTGATGGACTTAAGTCCCGGAAAATGGCGGAAGATCATGAGAAGCGTATACAGGATAACCAGGACCAGGGCTTCTGTATGATAGAGGAAGAAGACCGGAAAAAGGAAAACAGCCGGGATGACGACGGCGCCGAGCGGCAGCCAGCCGGTCAAAAGGACGACAAGAAGACCTGCGATGTTTGCCAGAAGACCGTACAGCGGGTTGCAGATAAAAATAGCGGTACAGGTGACGGCAACCCCCTTGCCGCCTTTAAATTTGCTCCAGAAAGGAAAATTGTGCCCCAGGATGCATCCCAGGCCTGCGTAAAGAACCGCCAGATGATTGGGCATGGGAATAAGAAAGAAGCACATAAGGCAGGCCAGAAAAGTTTTTCCTATATCGCCTGCGAGAACCGTAAGACCACATTTAATGCCAAGGCAGTGCGCGATGTTCGCCATTCCGGGATTTCCGGTTCCAAGCTCGCTGCACTTTTTGTGGGCAGCAGCGCGCGATACGATTTCAGCAGTCAGAAAAGAACCAAGCAAGTATCCGATAAGAAGACAGAGCAGACGTTCCATAACAGCCTCCGTAAATTTGATTAAATGATACAGCAAGTATAAGGCTTTTCTCATATCTTTTCCAATACCCCTGTTGAATATTTTCATTATTCATTGTAAAATGAAGTCGGATTATTTTCCATGGAGGCACGGTTTAAATGAATAATCAGTCTTCAGAAGAAGCGGAAGGCAGTCAGAGCGGCTCCTGGTATGTGTCAGAAGAGATGTCATTTAACAATCTGGCGGATACGATTCCAGGCGGAGTTGCATACTTTGACGTTTATCCGGATAAAATTATAACCACGGCATTCAATAATGCTTTTCCGGCTATAACGGGAAGAACGAGAAATGAACTTATTGAGGAAACGGAAAAGGACGGATTAGCCGCGATCATATATCCTGATGACCGGAAAAAACTGATGGATATTGTCCGGGATACTGTTCTCAGGGAAAAAATGGCTGACGGGAATTTTCAGTCAGTTAACCGCGTGCTTAAGAGAGACGGCTCTTTCGCATGGGTCAGGACTTCAGCGAAATGTATCCGCAGGGAAAGTGACCATGATGTTTATATCGGCGTTTTCCTTGATGTCACCGATTCAATTAACGCGGAAGAAAAAATACGGCATTAGGCTGAGTTTGATTCGCTTACGGATATTTATAACCGTGAGACTTTCTGCCGAAACACGCGCGAGATGCTTGACGACGGCAAGGAACCGGCCTATCTCCTTTTTATCTGCGATATCGTAAGCTTCAAGCTCATCAATGAGCGCTACGGGCCGGAAACCGGAGATATGATCCTGAAAAAGTTTGCCCGCGGCCTTAAGGAGATTGCGGGCAGCAGCGGTACCTACGGACGCTTTGAAGCGGATCATTTTGCACTTTGCCTTCCGGAGAAGCAGGCGTCACCGGATGATGTCGTCAGGCTGATAAATGAGAAGTGCGTCAACACGGAAATGGATTTTCATTTCCAGCCTCAGTTTGGTATCTGCCGGATTGAAGACCGCTCTATTCCCGTACAGACGCTTTGTGATTACGCTTCGTCGGCGCTGGCCTCCATTAAAGGTAAATATAATTCTGTTTACGCATGGTATGACGCGAGACTCAGAAAAAAGATTATGGACGACCAGTTCCTGATGGAAGAAGTTGAAAAGGGGATTGAAAACCACGAGTTTGTTTTCTATCTGCAGCCCGTGTACCAGGCGAGTACTAAAAGACTGGTAAGCGCAGAAGCGCTTGTACGCTGGCAGCATCCGGCCAGAGGACTGATCTTTCCGGGAGACTTTATCCCGCTTATGGAAAAGAACGGCTTTGTGCCAAAGCTGGATTATTATATCTGGGAAGCCGTCTGCGCGTATCTTGCCGGAAGGCAGAAAGAAAAAAAGCGGATGGTTCCGGTGTCTGTGAATATGTCGAGGATGGATATCCATAATCCGAAGCTGGTTGACAGCATTGTGTCTCTCGTCAGGAAGTACGGCATTGATCCCGAGTATATCCGTTTTGAGGTTACGGAGAGCGCTTATTCCGAGGATGCAAACCTTCTTCTTGACACGATTAAAGCTTTGCGCAGAGAAGGATTCCGGGTTTTGATGGACGATTTCGGTTCCGGATACAGTTCTCTCAACGTTCTTAAGGATATGCCGGTTGATATACTGAAAATCGACCGTGAAATGGTCGGGAATATGGAAATTTCCGATCGCGGCGGCTGTATACTGGGGTCGGTCATCCGTCTTGCACGCCGGCTGTCGATTAACACAATAGCCGAAGGAGTGGAAACACAGTCACAGTTTGAGTATCTGCGCGGTATAGGCTGCGACAGCATCCAGGGGTATTTTTTTTCAAAACCGATTCCGGTTGCGGCCTTCAACGGGCTTCTCGATACCGAGGATGAACTTAAGGGTAAAGGTTCTGTGCTGGATTCTATTGATTCCCAGGCGCCTGTACGCAAAGGCTTCCTGAATATCCTTGTCGTTGACGACAGCTCTATAAACCGTACAATTCTTGCCAATATGCTTCAGAGCGATTTCAATATCATGGAGGCGGATAACGGCAGAAAGGCCCTGGAAATCATGCGGGAACCCGAAAACAGAATCGCACTGGTTCTTCTTGATATCGTCATGCCGGTCATGAACGGCTATGATGTGCTGGAAGAAGCAAGGAACGATCCCGATCTTCGGCAGATGCCGATTGTCGTCCTGACAGGAGCGGAGACCTCGGAAAATGAAATCATGGCGCTGGAATACGGTGCGACGGATTACCTTAAGAAGCCCTACAATCCCTCCATTATGAAGATAAAGATTGCCAATATCATAAAACAGAGCGAGATGTTAAAAAAACAAGCCTGAATCACGAAATCCCCTCCCTGCCGGACTACCCGGCATGGAGGGGATTTTTTAATCGGGAGCTTAAGAAAATTGTCATGGATACCAGTTGCGGAATCACTTAGCCTACAGGAAAGCAGCCACAGGACTTCCATGGCAATATTTTCTGAA
>DCDB01000024.1:0-14748 GCA_002316215.1 Lachnospiraceae bacterium UBA1066
ACGCTCATGCCGATACTCCTTTCCGGCAGGCAGCGGCATTGCCGTTTCCAGGTCTCTTCTCCGGATACTGCGAGTAATAGATTTCCTGATAGATTTCACAGGATTTCATCAGCTCCTCATGGGTTCCTTTTCCCGCCAGATTCCCGTCATTCAGGACCAGGATCATTTCTGCCTGCATGATGCTGGAAATCCTCTGGGAGACGATCAGGGTTGTCGTCGTGCCGGACAGAGTACGCAGTGCTTTCCGAAGTGCTGCGTCTGTCGCAAAATCAAGCGCGCTGGAGCTGTCATCGAGAATCAGAATCTCAGGCTTTTTTACCAGGGCTCTGGCAATAGTAAGCCTCTGCTTCTGCCCGCCGGATAAGTTTCTTCCGTTTTGTTCAAGCATATAATCAAGACCGCCCTGTTTGCCCTCAACGACTTCCCTGGCCTGCGCCATGGTCAGCGCCTGCCAGATTTCTTCGTCGCCGGCATCCGGATTGCCCCATTTCATATTGTCACGGATGGAGCCTTTAAAAAGGACAGCTTTCTGCGGCACCATGCCCACAAGACCGGTCAGCCTGCGTTCCGGATATTTCTTCACGTCGATGCCGTCTACCAGCACTTCACCGCGCGCTGCATCATAGAACCGGGGAATCAGATTGACGACGGTGGATTTTCCGCTTCCGGTACCGCCGATTACGCCGACTGTCTGTCCTTTTTGGATTTGGAAATCAATATCGCTAAGCGATTCTTCCCCCGCATTTTCATACGTCATAGATACATGGCGGAAAGCGACCGTTCCGTGCTCTTTTGGTTTTTCCGCCATTTCCTCCGGGAAATCCATTCCTTCCGGAAGCGCCAGTATCTGGGAAACGCGGTTTGCACAGGCGATGGATTTATTCAGGGTAATGAGCAGAGAGGCCAGCTTGACAAGTTCGATGATCATCTGAGCCATGTAGTTGTAAAGGGCAACGACTTCACCCTGCTGAAGGGAGCCGAGATTGACCTGGACAGCACCCACCCGGATCAGAACGATGGTTGCAATATTAATGAGCGCAAAGGTAACCGGATTCATCAGGGCCGATAATTTTCCCACGAACTCATTGGTTCTTGTCAGGTCTTCATTTTTCTGATCGAAATCCTTAACCTCCTCAGCTTCCTTGCAGAAAGCCCGGATGACCCTCACGCCGGTCAGATTTTCACGCGTAAGTCCGGTGACAGCGTCCAGTTTTCCCTGTACCTTGCGGAACAAAGGAATACTGAACCACATAAGTCCGAAGACTGCGGCGGAAAGAACCGGAATGGCAACGGCAAATACCAGGGCCGCCCTGACATTGATTGTGAAGGCCATGATGAGAGAGCCGAAGACGATAAAGGGGCTTCTTAATAAAAGACGGAGGCCCATGTTGATGCCGGTCTGCACCTGGTTGACATCGCTTGTAAGCCTGGTAATCAGTGTGCTCGTTCCGATCTTATCGAGACTTGCGTAGGACATGCCTTCGATATGGTCGAACATATCCTGACGGATATCCGTCCCCACATCGGAACTTACCCTGGCCGCAAAATATTGCGCGGTAATGCTGCAGGCAAATCCCACCAGGGAAAGAAGAACCAGTAATCCGATATTCAGATAAATATAGCCGGTATCTTTTTTCACGATTCCGACATCGATGATCCGGGCCACGACAAGCGGAACAAGCAGGTCGAAAAATGCTTCAAGCAGCTTGAACAGCGGAGCAATCACGGTTGCCTTTTTGTGATGTTCAAAATATTTCAGCAGGTTTTTCATTTTATCCTCTTTTTTAAACAGCCTCTTGAATTTCCTATCACATACTATCATGATTGGCTAAATATTTAAAATATTGTTTTTGCTGTACGTGAACATTTTTGATGCTGCCAGAGACAATTTGGGAACTTATGAATAAAGCCTGCCTTGTTTTTTGCATCCTCGGATGGTATTCTGAAATCGGAATATTTTGTTTGTTTTCCCGGCTTTTTTTGCAGTTTAATGCTTTTTCTTGCGATTATAGCCATTTTTTGCCAGAGGCAAAACGGATATCGGTATAAGGAGAAAATCATGTCTGCTGAACATGAATATTCATTTTCTGATGCGTCAAGGAAAGCGTACGAGATGTTGCTGCTGCCTATGGGTGTCTATCAGCTTGTCGGCGACAAAATAAGAACGCTCCTGGTATCAGACGGCCTGTGTTCCTTTTACGGCCGGTCGAGGGAAGATCTGGTACAGGGGTTTAATAAGGATATGTTTGCGAATGTCCATCCGGATGACGTTGAGACGCTCGCAAAGCTCGGACTCCGTTATGCCACGCAGGAAGGTCCGTATGACATCATATACAGATCGAGGCTTCCGGGAAGCAATGAATACAGATATGTGCATGCGGTATCTAAATTCCACGGCATGGAAGATGGATCCCGCGTTGCTTTTACGATGTATTCAGACATTACCGGTTCCCTGGAAACAAAAAAAGAACTTGAAAAAGAATTCAATTCTCCGGCAGTTAATTTCCTGAATGAAAATATAGGTCCGATGGCTGTTGTCGCAAGAACGGATCACCGTATCCTTTTCTATAATAATGCCATCTTTAATATGCTGAAACCCGAGGTTCATTATGACAGCGGCCTCAGGTTCGAGGAGTTTTTCTGCCACGGGGATGAGCAGGGTTTTGAAGGCCTGTTTGATGAGATCGACGGTGGGCTGCAGACAGTCACTGAGCCTGCTACGGGGCGCAGGCTGGCGGCAAACGTCATTGCCTGTACATGGGAAAATGAACCGGCTTATGCCGTTTTTCTGTACGAGGATGCGGAGGAGAAAGCAAATTCGGAAACGGCAGAGCGCCGCAAGAGAGTTGCCTTTAATAATGTCATTTTTTCCGGGAATTATAACGGACTTGAATATTATGAAAACGGATATCGGGGGATGTGGCTCTGGAACCTTACTCAGAATAAGATGGTTGCGCAGTCAGGCCATACGGAACTTATGCACGCGCTTGGTGAGGAGGCCTCATTCGACCGTGTTATTTCAGGCCTGCTTCCGCAATGCGAGCAGGCCGGCATCAGGGATTACCTGAAGAAGCTGGATCATGAGGAATGTATCAGCCGTTTCCGGAAAGGCACCCTTCCCCAAAAAGCTGATATCCGGCTGAATACGCCAAAGGGGCAGGTGATGCTTCATCTTGATGTCAAGATTATGCAGTCTCCTGTAGACGGTGACTTATATCTTAAAGTTGCAGAGGAGAATATTACTGATCTTCTTGAGACGAACGATGTTTTATGGCGTCTTGTCGATAATCAATATGATTTTATTGCTTACATCGATGTCATCGCTGATCACTGCAGGATTATTGACGGAAATACCGTCAACCGTATGCAGAAAGATCTGTCTGTCAGCTACCGGAACTATGCGCAAACGCTGGCGGAACGTCTCTGCATGCGCTGCGGCAGTGCGGCAGAACTGACGGATGCGATTCTTAAGTCATGCGGAAGCAGTGATGATGCCGCTGTGACATTTGAACAGCCGGACGGAAAGGTAAAAAGCATTGGCCTGCATATTCTGGACCGAAAGAACCTCCAGTTTTATGTCAGTAAAGCAGATGTGACAAAAATTGTTGAAAAAGAAAAGCAAAATGAGGTAAACCTGAAGAAAGCAAAGACAGATGCAGAAGCGGAACTGCTAAACAGCCAGGAGAACTATAAGAGAACAGTCGACTTCCTGAATATCGGCATGTGGACCTATTATATCCGGGAGCGTAAAATCGTGCTGGGAAATAATGCAGCTACGAAAATGCTGAGAAAAAAATACGGATGGCCGGAAGCATTTGAAAATGCACCGGAAAGTACCCTGAACTATATCGATGAAGAGGACAGGGAAAAATATATTGATATGTTCCGGAAAATCAATTCCGGACAGGATGCTTCCTGTGAAGTGTGGTATAAGAATCTTCAGGGCAGTGAACCGCAGTGTGAGCGGGAATCCTATCACGTTATTTCAGACCGGGACGGCCGTCCGCTCAAGGCATACGGTATCGGCATGAATGTCACGGCTGAACGGAAGGTCTTTGAACGGCACAACCGGGAGATGGAATATCTGCGGGACAACAGCGACGAAAGCCTGATTGCCAAAGGCCATTATGATCTCACGAAGAATCTGGTGCTGGAGTATGACAGCAGAGTGTCCGGAAAAGATATCTATAATTTTTCAGCAGGGATTTCCTATGACCGGGCTTATGAGGGATTTCTTAAGAGGGCCTATAATGATGCGGACAGACAGGAGATTGCCGACAAACTGAAAAAGGAAAATCTGATCCGCCGCTATCAGCAGGGAGAAATGCAGAGGACGTTCCAGTATCGAAGGAGTGTTGAAGGTCAGGAGCCTGTATGGGTATCCATGACAGTTCATATCTATATGGAGCCCGCTACCGGAAATCTGGAACTTTTTTCCTATGCGTATGATATTACCAGGCGCATGAGGAATGAAAATATTTCAAAGATTATTTTCGAGAATACCTTTAACAGCATCGCTTTGATCCATGTACGCGAAAAAACACTGGATCTGATCCGGAAGTCGCCGAATGCCGTTTTTACGAATATGCCTCAGAATATGGGATACGATGAATTCGTTGCCCTTATCAAGAGGACGTTTATTTTATCGGAAGAGATGAGGGACTTTTCAGAACTGACTTTGATTGCCAGGATTGTCGAAGGTCTCAGGGAAAACGGATCTTATATTGCCACTTACAGATGTACTTCGGATAAGCGGATGAAGTGTATGCAGATCAACTATACCTGGTTTGACGAAGCAGCCGAAGTCATCCTGGCTGTTCAGACAGATATAACGGAATCCTATGAACGAAATCAACAGCAGATTGATGAAATCCGAAAGGCCAAGCTGGAATCGGACAGAGCCAACGATGCAAAATCCGTGTTCCTTTCCAGTATGAGCCATGACCTGCGTACACCTTTGAACGGAGTGCTCGGTTTTACGGCTTTTGCTTTACGGGAATCAGATCCGGAAAAGAAACAGGAATATCTGGAAAAAATCGATTTATCCGGAAAGCTGCTGCTTGATCTCGTCAACGATACGCTGGAACTTTCCCGTATCGAAAGCGGCAAAGCTGCGCTCGAAATGGAGAAAGTGATGCCTTGCGATCTGATACCGGCTGTAATAACGGCGCTGCAGCCTTCCGCCGAGCTGAAGAATATCCGGATGATAGCGGATTTTCCGATGGATGATCACATACCGGTATACTGCGACCGGCTGAAAGTGCAGAAGATTGCACTGAATCTCATTTCCAATGCAATCAAATACACGCCGGAGGGCGGAACAATTTCTGTTTATATGGTTCCTTCGCCGGCTGGCGCAAAGGACTGTAAATGGTCGTTTTGCGTGGAGGATAACGGTATCGGCATGAGCGAAGAGTTTATGAAGCGCATGTATGAACCGTTTTCTCAGGAGAAGCGCTCTGAAGCTCAGAAGACATCCGGCACAGGGCTGGGCCTCTCCATTGTCAAACGGTATGTGGATCTTATGGGCGGTTTTATCGATGTTAAGAGTGTGCTGCATAAAGGTACGCGCTGGATTGTTTCACTTCCGATCGCAGAAGCGCCGGACGGAAAGGCGCAAAGTGGATGCATCGAAATGGCGGCGGCTTCGCTTTCCGGAAAACGTGTGCTTCTTTGCGAGGATAATTATATGAATATTGAGATTGCCTCCATGCTTCTGAAAGACAGGGGACTGATCGTTGAGACGGCGGAAAACGGTGAAAAGGGCGTAGAGTTGTTTAAAGTTTCCGCTCCTGGTTATTACGATGCCATACTGATGGATATGCGGATGCCGGTGACAGACGGGCTGGAGGCGACAAGAAGAATCCGTTCTCTGCGGCGTCCGGATGCTAAAACCATCCGTATTATTGCCATGACTGCCGATGCTTTTGAAGAGAGCATCCAGGATGCAAAGAACGCCGGCATGGATGGCTATCTGACAAAGCCTGTGGAGCCGAAAAAGCTGTTTGAGGCGTTGGCGGCTGCAGACTGCATTAATAATAGTTATGCCGGAAAAAATTAAGATTGAAGCATGGAGGGGTGCAGGGAATGGAAAAAAACGGCAGACCTGAAGCAGAGATAGAATTTGAGGCATTGGATGAAATTCCATCAGGCGTCGGAGTTTTTGATGTGACGGATTCGACCATTACGATGAAATATCTCAATGACGGTTTTTACCGGATGATCGGAGCGCATCGGGAGGATCGTGCGCGATTCTTTAATGAAGGTACCATTAATTCCGTTTATCCGGAAGAACGTGAAGGACTTCTTACCGAAGCGCTCCTGTCCATCCGGGAGCATCGGATGTTCGACTGCAGATTCCGCAATCTGGATGGCCGGGGAAATTATATCTGGATCGGGATACGCGCGAGCCATAAGCCGGTGAATGAAGGGACAGAGCGTTTTTACGCATCTTATTACAATGTTGATCAGTATGTAAGCGAACGTAATGAGCTTACAGCTTATGGAAAACGCCTGGATTCGATTCTGGGCAATATCCCGGGCGGGGTAGTTGTGTTTTATGAACAGAATTCAGAAATACGTCTTGTATACTCCAATACGGGTTTTTATATGCTGCATCACGGCAGCAGGAAATACTGGTCGGAGCAAAGCCTGAATCCTGTGGAGTGGCTCGAGCCGGAAGACCGGCATCTTTTCTGGGATGAATTCAGGAGGGTTTCCTCCGGTGAAAAGACTCAGGGCAATGTGGTTTACCGTGTTACCGGAGAAGACGGAAAGCTTCACTGGGTAGCCAATCAGTTCTGCCGGACTGAAAGAATGGAAGGCATACAGTATTATTATGCTTCATTTACGGATATGGATGATCAGATTGCTGCCGAGCAGATGCTTCAGCAGAATAAGCTCATGTATGATGATGCCACGAAATCGTCGAAGATGATCATATGGGCTTATGATCCTGCATCAAAAAGCGCGAAGATGATGCAGAGCGGTTATACAGAAGAAATATGCCGGAAACTGCATGTGCCTTTGGTCATAGAAAATGTTGCCGAAGCTTTGCTGCCGTATGTCTATCCGGATGACAGGGAGGCATTCCGTTCGTCTTACCGGGCGATGGATGAAGGGGCGCAGCAGGCGGAATGCGAATTCAGATTCCAGATGCCGGGTCAGGAAACCCGGCAGCGGGAACGGATGGTCATGAAACGCGTGACAGATAAAGACGGACGTCTGCTGAATGTCTTCTGTTTCGGCCAGAACATCACGGAACGGAAACAGAAGGAATTGGACTACGAGCAGACCCTGCGACGGCTGGATCAGGCATATCCGCATGCCCTTGGTTCGTTCCGCCTGAATCTTACGCACGACTGGTGCGGAGAGGGGAGAAGTTCGGTTCCGTCTGTGATGGAGCGGCAGCCGTCCGGCACGGTAGACGGATATTTTGAAAAATTTTCCGAAATGATAACTGATAAAGATATCAGGGAGAAATTTCAAAAACGGTTTAACCGGAAACTTCTTCTGAAAGAATTTTCGGAGGGCACGTCGAAGATTTCCATTGAATACCCTGTTATCTATCCGGACGGCCGGCGCTGTTGGCGTGACGGTATGCTGTTCATGCTGAAGAATCCGAAAACGGGAGATGTGGAAGCCATTACCTATGCGCTGGATATTGATAATCGTAAGAAAAATGAATTCATCATGGAACGGATCATCCATGATCATTTTGATTATATCGGCATTATACATCCGAATGCAGGAACATTTGAATTCTACAGCCGCAGGCCCTGGATCGACTATGGAAAAATCGGAGAGATTCTGTCCTATGGCAAATGCCGGAAATATATTCATGATCAGTTCCTGCGCGAAGATGAGCGCCGTTACTTTGACGAAATGTCGTCGCTGGATGCCATCATCAAAGACATGAATGCCAATGGCAGGCGTACCGCTACCTATCTTCAGACGACGGCGGAAAAGACAGAGTGTATAAGACTTCAGTACGGCTGGCTTGAAAAAGAAGGCGGAGATATCCTTGTTGTCCGTTCCGATATCACAGAATCCTATCAGAAGGAACAGAAGCAGATCAGCCTTCTGGCAAAAGAAAAACATGCAGCCGAAGCGGCGAATATTGCGAAAACCGAGTTCCTTTCCCGGATGAGCCATGATATGCGAACGCCGCTTAACGGCGTGATGGGGATGGCTTACCTTGCTAAGGAGCAGGATAATCCTCCGGTTACGGCGGATTGCCTTACAAAGATCAATACTTCTGCAAAATTCCTGCTGAGCCTCATCAATAATATACTGGACATGGCCAAGGTGGAGAATGGCGACGTTGATCTTCTTTATGAACCGGCTCTGATCGACGAGTACAATGAATACCTTGATGCCGTGATCCGGCCTCTCTGCAGGGAAAGGAACCAGCATTTCGTACTGCACGAAGATATAGATACTGAAAATGTTCCTCTGACGGATAAAAGGCGTGTCAATCAGGTTCTGTTCAATCTTTTGTCCAATGCAGTTAAGTTTACGCCGGAAGGCGGGACAGTTGCATATAGCCTCCGTTCAAGGATGATCGCCCCGAACCGGATGGAGATCATTCACCGGATCAGCGATACAGGTATCGGTATCAGCAAAGAATTCCAGAAACGGATGTTTGAACCGTTTGCGCAGGAAGGAAGAGACGATACCTCGGAACGCAGGGGCAGCGGTCTGGGACTTCCCATTGTGAAGAAATTCACGGATTTGATGGGCGGGACGATTTTCGTGGAAAGTGAACCCGGGCAGGGCACGATTTTTGTCGTGAAGTTTACGTTCGATACGGTGCCGGGGGACTCTTTGTCTGCACTGCCTGATACGGATGCAGCAGAAAACAGAGATTCTCAAAGACTTACCGGCATGCATGTATTGCTTTGTGAAGATCATCCGCTTAATCAGGAGATTGCCCGGGCACTGCTGACAGAAAAAGGAATCATCGTCCAGATTGCGGAAGATGGACAGAAGGGGGTCGATGATTTTTCAAAATCTGCGATCGGCTATTTTGACTGTATTCTTATGGATTTAAGGATGCCTGTTCTGGATGGTCTGGGGGCGGCGAAAGCGATTCGGGCAGCCGAAAGACCGGATGCAGGCACTGTTCCGATTTTTGCAATGACTGCGGATGCTTTTACGGATGATGTGAAAAAGTGTCTGAATGCAGGGATGAACGGACATATTGCAAAACCAATTAATCCGGAAAAACTTTATTCGGTTCTGCAGAATGTATGCAGTAAAACAAGATAATACATGGTAACTGAGCAAGTATGGAAGATGGAGATGTTTATGGCAAATGAATTGATTCGCAAAAAAATATACAGATAGTTTTACAACAGGCAATGAAATTATTTACCGCCAATGGTGTGGAAAATACATCGGTCGAAATGATTGCACGGGAGTCAGGACTGACACTGCGTTCTGTCCAGAATTATTTTCGTACGAAAAAAGACCTGATTGCGGCAGTACTGGCAAATAGCTATGCAGCTGAACTTAAGGATATGAAGTCCATGGCTTTAGCAGAGTCGTATCAGAATAAAAACGGTGCAGAGCAGATCATAGAAATTATAACATTTGCCTATCAAAAAGCAATCGGGAAAGCGGATGTTATTTTCTGTACCAGTCAGATGGAGCATATCTTAAGCAGGGCTTCAAAAGATAATGAGGAAGTCCGCCTGGAAGGAAACTGGAACTTTATCATGGATCATATCCAAAGAGCCTTTACCAAAGGGCTGAAGGATGGTTCCATAACTGTAAAAATGAAAGACAACCTGGTTGATGCGAACAGCATCACGCTGGCACTTTATGGTATCCAGCAGCAGGTTGCCTTTGCCATGTGCGATCAAAGACTTCATGAAGTGTTCCAGCCGGAAATTGCCATAAAAAAGTATATCAGGCAAATGGAATTAATGCTTTCGGAAAAATGATTCTACAGGAGGCAAAAACCCGGTTATTGCAATCACAGGCACGAATGTCATTAAAGAATTTTTATCAGCATACAGCCGTAAATGCCATTTAGGATTTTGAAATGATTTTTAAGCGTTTTCTAAAGAGGCTTTTGGTCAGTATGGCTGCAAGTACGCAGGCGGAAAGTTCCGCGAATGGGATTGAAAACCAGACGGATGTCTGTGCGTATGGAAGCTTCGACAGGATCCAGGCCATTGGCAGAACGACAATCAGCATCCGGATCATGGAAATAATGAGGGAATAGATCCCGTTTCCCAGGGCCTGGCAGATACCCTGAAGAATGATGTTGAAGCCGGCGAAGAAGAAGCCGCAGGTGATGATGCGCAGCGCCGTGACACACAGAAGGCTTGACTCCTTCGTGAGAGCAAAGGTACCGACGATCGGATCCGGGAATACCTGGAGCAGGAAGATGCCGGCGGCCATGATGACGGACACGAAGATGAGCCCGTATTTTACGGCGCTCCGGATGCGGTCTTTATTTCCCGCACCATAATTGTAGGCGATGATCGGGATGGAAGCATTGTTCAGTCCATAGGCCGGCATGAAGATAAAGTTCTGCAGTTTGTAATAAATCCCATAGGCCGTAACAGCAGAGCTGGAAATTGATCCGAGAATCAGATTCATGCCATAGGTCATGAAGGATGTGAGCGCCTGCATCAGGATGGCGGGTGCACCGACAATATAGATATCTTTCAGGATTTTTGCACGGGGTTTTAGATAACGCAGTGATTTGTCGATGGCATCATTGTGAAACAGATGCATATATAGAATAATGACCAGTGAGACGCATTGCCCGATAACGGTTGCTGCAGCGGCACCGGAAACACCCATCTGTGGGCAACCGGCCAGACCGTAGATCATGATAGGATCCAGAATGATATTCGTAACAGCACCGGCCAGCTGGGCAATCATCGTGATGAGTGTATTTCCGGTTGCCATGATGATCTTTTCAATGCACATATAGAAAATGGTGCCGAAGGACCAGATGGTCACAATCTTCAGGTAGGTGACAGCCATTTCCGAAATGACCGGATCAGAGCTCTGGCTGGAAATAAAGGATCCTGCTCCGAAGATGCCGAAAAAAAGGAAAGCCAGATAGTAGCAGGCACTTATGAACAAAGCGTTTCCTGCTGTCCATCCGGCGGTATCGCGGTCTTTTCTCCCAAGGCTCCGTGCAAGGCCGGCATTGATACCGACGCCTGTTCCGACGCCAACCGCCATAATCAGCATTTGGATAGGGAAAGCGAGGGTCAGGGCATTCACTGCCTTATCGCCCATGGCAGAGACGGAAGCTGTATCCTGCATATGGGATACGAAGTAGCTGTCCACGACATTGTAGAGTGCCTGGCCAAGCATGGAAATCATCATCGGTCCACCCATGTTCAGCAGAAGTTTGGGTACGGGCATAACACCCATTTTGTTTTTACTGTCCATCAAAATTTTCTCCTTTGATTTGATCTATGCAGCAAAGAGGAGTTTTTTCTCCCTTCAAAAGTAAAAGCGGAACTATTTGTTACCTTTATTTATTCTATAAAATCCGATTGTGTTTTCAATGGAGATTAGTATTATAAAGATGGACGATTCAAAGGTTTGAGGAGAGTGTAATGGAAATATTGTTTATCTGCAGAACAAAAAAAACCTATAAGGCATATCCCTATCACAGCCATGCTACCTGGGAAATTATTTATTCCTTGTATGGGACAGGAACGGCAGTTGTGGGCGGCAAAGAATATCCATTTAAAAAGGGCACAATCTACTTGATCCCACCCAACATCATGCACAGGAAAACTGCCGTAAATGGATATTGTGACGAATGCATCTTTTTGAAGGATTTCGTTCCGGTATCTGCGGATGAAACTGTCTGTGAAGATGATGCGCAGGAGAGCGTAGGTCAGCTGGTTGGATTGATGTATGATGCCTATATTGGCAAGGGGAGCCATTATCCGGAGATATCGGCAGCTTTAGGAGAGGCTGTTATAGAATACCTGAAGAGCTGGTGTGAAGATGGCAGCAAAAGAAGTCCGGAAACAGAGAATTTTCGAAAACTACTGGTTGATCATTTCCCCGAAACTGATTTTAACCTTACCGAGGCAATGAAGAAGACGGGATACAGCATTAATTATTTTCGAAAAATCTTTAAAGAACATACAGGGATAACTCCTCTGGATTATCTGGAAAAAATCAGGATTGAGTATGCAAAAGAGCAGATATGGACATACGGCGATATTCTTACCATGAAGGAGATTGCAGAGTCCTGCGGATTTGCGGATCCTTATTATTTTTCACGGGTCTTTCGGAAATGCGAAGGAATGAGTCCGCGCATGTATTTAAAAAACGAAGTTAAAAATGATAATGAAAATATTAAATTTGAAAGAATCAATGCACCTGTCAATGTAAAAGGATGAAAGAAATATTTTATCCTGCTGATTTAATGATGGAATGGAAACGAATAAAGTGCTGTATAATGCATACAAAGATGCGGGTGTAAAAAGCTTTTTCTGCAAGAAGGAAAATTTTTGGACTTTTGACGCTTGCATTATACAAATAATAAAGAAAATGAAAGGTCGGAAAATATGGTCAGGGAAATATTGAAGTTAGGAAATCTAAAACTCTATGAAACCAGCCAGGAAATCACAAAGGAAGATACGGATTTAATAAAAGGCTGGGTAACAGATCTTCATGATACACTTATGGAATACAGAAAAATCTATGGCGCAGGACGTGCAGTAGCGGCTCCGCAAATTGGCGTACAGAAAAGGCTGCTCTATATGTTTATGGATAAGGCTTATGTTTTTATTAATCCGGTTATGACATTTCCGGATGATGAAAAATATGAACTTATGGACGACTGTATGTCTTTCCCCGGATTAATTGTAAGGGTGACAAGATATAAGAGAGCAGATATCAGTTATTTAGATGAGAATTTGAAACCGCAGAAAATGCATTTGGAAGGTGATTTTTCTGAACTCCTGCAGCACGAATATGATCATCTTGACGGTATACTGGCGACAATGAGAGCAGTTGACAACAAATCCTTTTATATGGAGCAAATGAAAAGAAATTTTTGAAATCCGCAGCCTCATTATCTAAGAAAGCAATCTCTTATCTGTTTCGGAATAGGTATACGATACCGCTGATCATCGGGTTTGTGACCAACTGGATTGCAATGTCCCTAAGCGGCTCATCCATGCCATACTATTCAAGAGATGTTTTAGGAAACTTCAGTTACATTACGGTAATTTCGATGGCCAGAAACCTGCCGACGATCATTGTACTGATCCTTGGCCTGGTATCAAAATATATCATGACCGTAGGAAAAAGGAAAGCAATGATGACAGGGGCAATAATCCAGATTGCAGCTTTTCTGCCGCTGATATGTATGCTGATCGTTTTAATCCTGTCCCGGTTTATAGATGTGGATAAAAAAGTTGCGGAGATGCGGAAGGAGCAGGCATAATGGGATTATCCTATAAGGAATTGCGTCTTATGTTTAAAGAGAGTGATGAAAAACGCGATGCCGGTCTTAAAACTCCGGAAGATATCGTCAGGATTGACAATCTGGTTTATGGGGCAGACAGAGATGTCAATGTTATGGATATATATTACCCTAAGACTGCAGGTGGCAGTATTCCGGCAATTGTCAGTATTCACGGAGGCGGCTGGGTTTCAGGAGATAAAGACAGATATCAATATTACTGCATGAATCTTGCGCAGAAGGGATTTGCGGTTATTAATTTCAATTATCATCTGGCACCGGAATATAAATTTCCGGCACCGCTTTTCGATATCGCGGATCTTTTCCGGTGGCTGAAAAAGAATTCTGCGGAGTATTCCATTGATATCAATAATCTGTTTCTGGTTGCCGATTCGGCCGGTGTGCAGATTGCCTGCCATTATCTTGCCTGTAAAAACAGCCGTGACCTGGCATCCCGGATCGGCATTGACATTACGGATACAGACATTAAAGCGGCGGCATTTAACTGCGGTGTTTATGATGCCGCACATCACATGGAGACAGCTTCGAAAGACGACCCGATCTTTTTATATGCCGGAGAAAGTGAACGGGATCTGTTTGACTATATGCAGTATATTGATAATACATTCCCGCCTTCCTATATCGCTACTTCCTGCGAGGATTTTCTTTATGCTAACGCAGAACCGATGTGCAGCCGGCTCAGAAATAAAGGCGCAGTCTGTGAAATGAAGGTCTACGGAGAAAAGGGAGATAAGGAAATCGGGCATGTTTTCCATCTAAAAATCAGAAATCCGGTTGCCCGGGCCTGCAATTCAGAGGAATGCCGGTTTTTTCAAAAATATATCGAAAAATAGGATTGATGTAATTCAGAATCTGGCAGGGAACATATTGAACGAGTTAAAGAAGAGATATTAAAAAGTTAATACAGCTTCATGATCTGCGAGTCTAAATACGGAAAATTTCCGCCTCAGGCATTTCATGGCATATTTTCTTAAGCGCTTCGCGCGAAAACATATTCGGAGAATATTGCCGTGGGATACCGGAGGCTGTTTTCTGGTCAATGTAAAAGAAAAAGAGGGATTTTTTGCAGCCTCGCCGATAATTCTTTTTTGTTTGTACTAAGTTTTATCGGTTAACATAATCATTACATGATGTTGACTTCATTGTCTGCAGCTATATAATATAGACCGATTGGCCTGTATTGTATAGCTGCAGGTGATTTTTATATAAAAAGAAATCAAAATCGAATCAGGAAAATCAGAATATCCTGAAACAGACAGGGAATG